>CAJJQT010000001.1 GCA_905193995.1 uncultured Porphyromonadaceae bacterium
CCCGCCGCTGGCTCGCCTCGATGATGCGCCACTTCTCGCCCGACAACCACACAGAGCTGGTCATCGGCTACGCCACCGCCGCCCCCTACGAGGACATCGGCTGGGGCAAGCGCACCCGCTCATTCGACACCGTCGCCGACGCCACCCGCTGGCTCTCCGACGCCATCCACGGCCATCCATGGCGCGGCACAGGCTTCAACCTCGCCTACACACGTGAGCTCTTCTTCCGCGTCAAGGGCTTCTCGAGCCACCTAAATCTGCGCGACGGCGACGACGACATCTTCGTCAGCTCCATTGCCACGGCGTCCAACACTGACGTCGAGCTCGGCATCGACTCCATCGTCGAAGTCACCGGCAACAACACCCGCCGCATCGCCCGTGAGCGCCGCCGGCGTCGCCTCTTCACCTCACGCTTCATCCGCCGCCGTCCGCGCCTGCTCTCGGCCCTGGCCTGGCTCTGCTACCCCGCCGGACTTATCCTGCCGCTCATCGCCGCGGCCCTGCCGCCCTACAACCTCGCCACCTGGGCCTGCGCCGCAGCAGCCCTGGCCGTCTGGTATCCCGTAGGGCTCGTCTGGCGCATGGCCGACACCGCCCTGTGCGGACGCAACCTGCTGCTCACGCTGCCCTTCCTCGCGGCGTCGCGCCCCCTGCGGCTCGCCGCATCCGCAATAACAGCACGCTTCCGCCATGCCAAACGGTACACCTGGGAATAATTCCGATTCATCACATATTAATTAACAATTCACAAATCCTATTCCGACCGATATGTCTCGCCAATCTTTAGACCAGCTCGACCTTAATATTCTGAAAAATCTGTCGCTCAACGCCCGCAAACCCTACCTCGAGATCGCACGCGAGTGCGGCGTCTCCGGAGCCGCCATCCACCAGCGCATCCAGCGCCTGTCACAGATCGGCATCATCAAGGGCTCCGAATGCCTCATCGACCCCGCTGCGGTCGGCTTCGACACCTGCGCCTACGTCGGACTGTACCTCCGCGACCCCTCGCAGTACAATTCCGTAGTCACCGCTCTCGAAAAAATGCCCGAAATCGTCGAATGCCACTACACCACCGGCCAGTACGACATTTTCATCAAGCTCTACGCACGCAACAACGACCACCTGCTCCATATCCTGCAGAAAATCCAGGAACTTGGCTTCGCACGCACCGAGACCCTCATCTCCTTCAAGCAGGTCTTCAAGCGCCAGATGCACATCGACGAAAACTGACCCCAATATAAAAAACTAAACCCGATAGCTTGACGAGTCAGGGGCTACCGGGAATCAACACTGCAAAATTAGTGTTTTCTTTTGATAAAAACAACTTTATTATTCAAAAAGATTAAAGACTAATGAAATTCAGCGAATTTCAAACGATTTTGTCTTCCGAGCGCCTGCAGAGGTACGTCGTTGCCTGCGACAATGACACCCGAAAATCCATGGCTCTCTATAGGCTTAATCTTCACCTGTCTCAGGAAGTCTTTACCCTGCTCAGTTGTTTTGAAGTCGCTGTCAGAAATGCTATTAATAATGTACTTACACAAAGGCTCGGCGACGATTGGCTGAGAGACGCTGTTTTACCGGGCGGAATTTTTGACATTCCGGGTTGCCGCGATAGCGCAAACATCATACGCAAGGCTTACACCAGGTTACTTCGTGAAGGCAAATATACTCATACCAAGTTACTTGCTGAAATGGAATTCGGTGTGTGGAAATACATGTTTGCAAACCCACAGTACCGTGCGGTCGGACGGTGCCTGCTTGAAATATTTCCAAACAAACCCCGGTCTAACGCTGAATGCCAGTACAACAATACTTTTATATTTAATGAGCTGGACGGCATCAACATACTTCGCAACCGAATTGCCCATCACGAGCCTGTATGCTTTGCTCTCAGACAAACCGTCATCGATTTATCATACATCAGGAATTCCTACCGGAAGATCAATACATTTTTCTTCTGGATGGGAATTGACAGCCGTTCTCTTCTTTACGGACTTGATCACGTCAACAATGTTTGCTCAAAAATCACTTATTTGCAGCAAAACCTTTGACTGACTTATTTTTAGCGGGAGGATGAATCTCTTTTCACATTTTTTAAACTTAGGGGCTGTCATTTTCAAAGGCTACGATGCGTCTTATAAGCGTAATCATTCATCATTTCAGTACAGACACCCTTAGAAAATGACACTCCGCATTCTTTTTGCTGCCCTTACCATCGCCTCTGCCGCCGCCGCGCATGCCTACAGCGTCACCGCTACAGTAGTCGACACCGTCGGCGAGACCCTTCCCTACGTCACATACCGCATATACCCCGACTCGGCAACGGTAGCCGCCGTCTCAGGCACCTCGACCGAACTCGGACGCATCAGCCAGAATATCGACCGCGCCGGCTCCTACCGCATGACCCTAAGCTATGTCGGCATGGCCGACAAATCGGCCGAGTTCACCGTCGGCAGCGGCCACACCACTGCCGACCTCGGGATCCTCACCATGGCCGACGACGCACAGCAGCTCGAAAACATCACCGTCACGGCACAGCGCCCGCTGGTGGTCAAGAAGATCGACCGCCTCGAATACGACGTCGCCGCCGACCCGGCCACACCGACATCAACACTCAACGAAATCCTGCGCAAGGTGCCTATGGTCAGCGTCGACCCCGACGGAACCATCAAGGTAAACGGCTCCACCAACTTCAAAATTTATAAGAACGGCCGTCCGAGCAACTCGCTCAGCCGCAACGCCAAGGATCTCTTCGCCGCCATGCCCGCCTCGATGATCAAACGCATTGAGGTCATCACCGAACCCGGTGCCGAATACGACGCCGAAGGCTCGACAGCCATCCTCAACATTGTCACCGACAGCAAATCGTCGATCAAGGGCGTCCTGGGCAATGTCAGCGCCTACTGGGCCACCCAGCAGTCGACTCCGGGCATCAACACATGGATCACTTCCGAGATCGACAAGGTCACCTTCAATCTCTACGGCGGATATCAGGGCATCGGCGGAGCGCAGACACGGTCGCGCTCCGAATCGCGGACCTACTACCCCGACGGCACATCGCGTCTCAGCACCGGCGAAAGCCGCGACAGCGGCGACTTCGGCTATTTCGGTCTTGATGCGTCATGGCAGCCCGACACCCTCAACCTCTTCAACGCCGAAATCAACGGCTACGCCTACAGCGCTTCCGAAAAAGGCACCTCGTTCGACGCCCTGATGGCCAAGGACGCCGAAGGCATCGAACAGATACTCGGATCATACCGATCGCTCACCGACGATCCGTATTCGCGCTATCTCGACTTCGACGCCGCAATCAACTTCCAGCACAACACCCACCGCAAGGGCGAAGTATACACATTCTCCTATCTGATCTCCCACACCAACCAGAGTTCGCACTCGCAGGTCTACTACTCCGACTTCACCGGCTCGGAGCAGCTGCCCTACTCCGCCATACTCTCCAAGTACGACCTCAGCTTCTACGAACATACCCTCCAGGCCGACTGGACCCGCCAGCTCGGAATCCACAACCTCGACTTCGGCGTAAAGGGCATCTTCCGCCGCAACCACTCCACCAATGAGTTCGACTACGTCGACCTGCGCCAGACCGACAACGAATTCCGCCACGTCACCGACATCGCCGCCATATACGGGCAGTACTCCGTGCGTCTGGGCAAGTTCAGTCTCCGAGCCGGTCTCCGTTATGAATTCTCCCACATGAAGGCTTCGTTCCCCGACGGATCTGCAGCCGACTATTCGTCGGACCTCAGCGACCTTGTGCCAAGCGCTGCCGTTTCCTGGTCGATCAATGACGCCAATTCTCTGTCACTCAATTATTCGACCTCGATCAGCCGACCCGGTATCAATTATCTGAACCCGGCCGTAACGATCTCACCGACCTCCGTCAGCTTCGGCAACCCCGATCTGGGCAGCGCACGCCGACAGTCGGCCAAACTCACCTATATGCTCATCAAGAACAAGGTCAACTTCCAGCTATCGGCCGACTACGGATTCGTCAACAACGGCGTAGCCGGCGTCAGCTACCTCACTGACGGCAATATCATAACCTCGACCTACGCCAACATCGGCCACCAGCGCAACCTAACCTTCGGCACGTACGTGCAATGGTCGCCCGACGACAAGACACAGTTCATGTGCCAGGCCCGCGTCACTTACGCCCGCTATTCTCAGCTCGGCATGAGCCTCGGCCGCTGGACGCCGTACGTCTACGCAAACATCCGGCGCACCCTTCCCTGGAAGCTCCAGGCCGGCGCATTCTGCTTCTATCAGCGCGGCGGCGTCAACAGCGTCTACCAGTATTGGTCGCAGCCCTTCTCCGGAATTTACTACGGCATATCGCTGGGACGCACCTTCCTCAAGGGCGACCGCCTGAATGTCCGCGCAGAACTGCTCAACCCCATCTCGCCCAAGTACTCCCGTTTCAGCGTCAACACCGTCAACGGCGATTACACCGGCTATACCGACAGCTACCAGCGCCGCGGCATACAGGCCCGGTTCTCGATCAGCTACCGCTTCGGCTCGCTGCAGGCTCAGGTCAGGAAGACCTCGCGCTCGATCGAGAACGACGACCTCGTCGGCCGCAAGACCGAATAACCTCTTAATGTGTACATGAAACTATTACACCTGCTTTTAGCATCCATCAGTCTTATCACTGTCGCAGCCACCGGCTGCAACAGTGATATTTTCATTGACGGCCCCGACATCCCCGAGACTCAGTACGGCTCAATCGACGGCGACGGCGGCGAAGCCACCTTTACAATGCCGGTCAGAGATCTTGAATATTTCGGCTTCGACCATATGAGCGACAAAAACTGCCGCTACTATGACTCGGCCGGCGAGGAAATTGACCCGAAGTCGCCCGCCGCGGAAATCGCCCGCATCGTCTATGAGACGGACTTCGCGAAAATCGAACTGCTCAGAAATGGATCTAAAGTCACCGTCAGAAGCATATGCAGCACCTATCAGATGGAAGACCACTGGTCGGTCCGTTTCGAATATTCCTACGGTGTCCGCTTCATCGAGATAGAGATCCATCCCGGACGCCCTCTTCAGTTCAAGGGCGCGTTCTACACCGGCCCTCTTAAGGTCAACGACCGCGCACAGACCACCTCTCACAGCCTCAATGTCTCCAACGACGCCCCGCTGCCAACTTCGGTCACCGTCATGCCGTATCTCAACGAACTGGCCTCCATACTCGTCAAGCCCGACAGAACGTATTCCTGGGTCGGCGGCCTACAGCTCACCATGCCGGTGCCCGTATATACCGGCGGCGAATGGCGGCTTACCGAGAAAGCAGGCATAAGACCTGACGCTAAATATTCCTACGAAGGCCCCGACCGGATGACGAAGGTCGAAGTCAGCGTACCGGCCAATTCGAGCGTCCGCATCATCACCGACGTTATCTATACCGGAGCCGAAGCCGCCGGGCAGATGGTTTTCTATAATGAAATCCTCGACCGGCGGATCGTTGAAAATTTCTCGGTGACATCACTTTATCCGATCAAATATGAAATCCGAACCGAAGATGCGAAATAGCCTTTTTGCTCTCTTTTTGTGCCTCTCGGCTCTCTCGGCGGCAGCCGACAGCATCCCGTCCATGTTCTCGCGGCCGCCGGAGTGGCGGATCGGAGCCGAAGTAGCGCCGGCCTGGGTCTGCCCGACCGACGGCTTCCTCAAAGGCAACAACCCCGAACGCAAACGCATCGGAGCGAATCTGGCCGGCGACATACGCGCCGACTTCAGCTTCGCGTCCTCCACACGCGAGGGCATGCTGTATCCCGGCCTATACCAGGGTCTCGGCTTAGGGATGAACACTTTCTTCGCCAGCTCACAGCTTGGCTCGCCCGCCTCGCTCTACGTCTATCAGGGCGCTCCCGTCTGCCATATCGGACAACGCTTCTGGCTCGGATACGAATGGCAGTTCGGCGCCGCTTTAGGATGGAAGCATCTCAGCGAGCCTGAGCCGGAGTACGACGCCGTAGTCAGCACGTCGGTGACAGCCCGCATGGGCATCGCCCTTAAACTCCATTACAGCCTCTCGGACCGTTGGCGCATGTCATTCGGAATCATGGCCAGACACTACTCCAACGGCAACACCTCCCTGCCTAATTCCGGCGTCAACACTCTCGGCGCTTCAGTCGGCATAGCCTATGTCATCGCTCCCGCCGAGGATGCCGGCGCCGCTCCCGACCCGGCAATCGAAAGCGAGGCCGACAGCCATACCTGGTTCTACGACATAACCGCCTACGGCGCCTGGCGCAAACGTGGCCTGTATGTCGGACCGAACGCCGATCCGCAGATCTGTCCGGGCAAATTCGGCGTCGCAGGCCTGCAGTTCTCGCCCATGTACCGGCTCAACCGCTGGGTTGCCGTCGGTCCGGGCCTCGACCTGCAGTGGGACGAAAGCGCCGGACTCGCCCCCTACTGGGTCGACGGAAGCTACGGCGAGGACATCAGGTTCCGCCGGCCGCCTTTCGGCAAGCAGCTGAGCGTAGGCCTCTCGGCCCATGCCGAACTGACCATGCCCATTTTTTCCGTCAACGTCGGTCTTGGCTACGATGTCATCAACCCAAAGGGAGACAAAGCCTTCTATCAGTCGCTCACACTCAAGACATTCGTCACCCGGCACATCTACATCAACACCGGCTATCGCCTCGGCAACTTCAAGGACCCCCAGAATCTCACCCTCGGCCTCGGATTCCGCCTCTGACCCGCCCAAAATGATTATTACAATAATCAATCGCTCGAATTGATTACTCCAATAATCATTCACTGAAATCGATTATTACAATAATCATTTATCAAAATTCATCCTTGCAATAATTATTTACACAAAATGATTATTGCAAGGATTATTTTTATTATCTTTGCAGTCGAATAATCATTTATATTTAATCGTTTATATATTATGGACACGTTAAAAAGACAGTACCAGCGCCTCCTGAAGAGGACATCCACCGAATATGTGCGCGACATTTATAGCAGTATTTCATGGAACGCCCGCCTCATCGGCATAAAGGGAGCCCGAGGCGTCGGCAAGACCACACTGATGCTCCAGCGCATTAAACTGGCTTTCCAGGACACCGCAAAGGCCCTTTACGTATCGCTCGATGATATATGGTTCGCGGCCAACACACTGATGGATCTTGCCGAAAAAGCCGAAACCGACGGCATCACACATCTTTTTATAGATGAGGTTCATCGTATGCCGGGATGGGAAAGGCAGATAAAAAATGTTTATGATTTCTTTCCCGACCTCAACATCGTTTTCACCGGAAGTTCGCTGCTGGTAATCGACAATTCAGTAGCCGACCTGTCGCGCCGATGCCTGCTCTACAATATGCAGGGACTTTCATTCAGGGAATATCTTGAACTCGAGGGCGGCAATTTTGAAAAATTCGACCTTTCGGATATTATTTACGGACATGTTGACATAGCCGCGGACATCGCGAAGAAAACAGACGTGCTGAAGGAATTCCGCGCCTATCTCAGACATGGGTTTTACCCGTTCTATACGACAGAGACGGAAAACGACTATCTCATACGTGTCAACAATATGGTGGCGAGCGTCATCGACTATGATATTCCTGCGGTAGAGAATATCGAATATGCCACGCTGCTGAAAGCCAAACACCTGCTTACGGTGATCGCCTCGCAGACACCTTCGCCGCTAAACGCCACTGTCACGGCTAAAATACTTGGCGTCTCCGTCAACCAGCTCATAAAGATACTCTCGCTGCTTGGACGATCGCAGATACTGCGACTCCTGTACTACAAGACCGAACGCGATCCCAAATCAATGGCGAAGCCACAGAAAGTGATTTTCGACAATACGTCGATACTGTATGCCCTCGGATTCGCCGACAAGGGGAAGGTACGCGAGACTTTCTTTGCGTCAATGATGTCAGTCGGGCATGAAGTGGCTTATCCCAAAGCGGGCGACCTGCTCGTCGACAACCGCTATCTCTTCGAAATCGGCGGCGGCGGAAAAGGCTTTGACCAGATCAAGGATCTGCCCGACAGTTTTGTAGCCATGGACGATGTAGAGACTGGCATCGGCAACAAAATACCTCTGTGGCTCTTCGGTTTCCTCTACTGAAATCGCCATATCCGTCAGCCGCAGGCTTTCTGCGGCTGATTTTTATGGGTTTTTCGGGGTTGCTATTGTCCGACACGCGATTTTTTCGTATTTTTGCCGTTTGAAAGGAATATTGCATGGAAAAGAATTACAAACGTACACTTGTCACCACAGCTCTCCCCTACGCCAACGGCCCCGTACACATCGGCCACCTCGCCGGCGTTTACGTGCCCGCCGATATATACGCACGCTATCTGCGCCTCAACGGCCGTGAAGTAACCCTCGTCGGCGGCAGCGACGAACACGGCGTGCCCATCACCATCAAGGCCAAGAAGGAAGGCGTCACGCCCCAGGACATCGTCGACCGCTACCACACCATCATCAAGGATTCGATGGAGGAGCTCGGCATCTCGTTCGACGTATATTCCCGCACAACGTCCGACATCCATTCGGCCACCGCTTCGGAATTCTTCCGACACCTCTACGACAAGGGCGTGTTTGTCGAAAAAGACTCCATGCAGCTCTACGACGAGAAAGCCGGCCAGTTCCTGGCCGACCGCTACGTCACCGGCGAATGCCCCAACTGCCACGCCCCGGGCGCCTACGGCGACCAATGCGAGAAGTGCGGCTCATCGCTCAACGCCACCGACCTGATCAACCCCGTCAGCGCCATCACCGGCACCACGCCCGTACTTCGCCCCACCCGCCACTGGTATCTGCCCCTCGACCGCTACGAGCAGGCTCTGAGCCGCTGGATTCTCGAAGGCCACAAGGAGTGGAAGACCAACGTCTACGGCCAGTGCAAGTCGTGGATCGACCTCGGCCTCCAGCCTCGCGCCGTGTCGCGCGACCTCGACTGGGGCGTACCGGTGCCCGTCGAAGGCGCCGAAGGCAAGGTACTCTACGTGTGGTTCGACGCGCCCATCGGATACATCTCCAACACCAAAGAGCTCTACCCCGACACCTGGGAGCAGTGGTGGAAGAGCGAGGACACACGCATCATCAACTTCATCGGCAAGGACAACATCGTCTTCCACTGCATCGTCTTCCCCGCCATGCTCATGGCCTACGGCGACAACTACCAACTGCCCGACAACGTCCCCGCCAACGAATTCCTCAATCTCGAGGGCGACAAGATATCCACCTCGCGCAACTGGGCCGTCTGGCTCCATGAATACCTCCGCGACTTCCCCGGCAAGCAGGACGTGCTGCGCTACGTGCTCACCGCCAATGCTCCCGAGACCAAGGACAACGACTTCACATGGAAGGACTTCCAGACCCGCAACAACAGCGAGCTGGTCGCCATTCTGGGCAATTTCGTCAACCGTGTCACCGTCCTGACCCACAAATACTTCGACGGTATCACACCCGAACCCGGCGAACGCACGTCCGATGACCTGCGCGCCCTGGCCGACGTCCGCGAGGCCGCTGGCGCACTATCCGAGGCCATCGAGACCTTCCACTTCCGCGAAGCCCTCAGGCAGGCCATGGAGATCGCCCGCATCGGCAACCGCTACCTGCAGGAAACCGAACCCTGGAAGGTAGCCAAGACCGATATGGACCGTGTCCGCACCATCATATACACTGCCCTGCAGATCTGCGGCTCCCTGGCCGTGGCCTGCGTGCCTTTCATGCCTTTCATGGCCCATGCGCTCGCCGATGACCTGCGCATAGCGCCCCTCGAATGGGGTCGCATCGGCTCTGACGACCTCGTGCCCCCCGCCACAGCCATCGCTCCCGCACGCCTCATCTTCCAGAAGATCGAGGACGACGCCATCAAGGCCCAGACCGACCGTCTCGACCGCATCAAGGAAGAGAACAGGAAAAACGCCTGGAAACCGGCCGCTCAGCTCCCCGACGTCGACTTCGACACGTTCTGCAAATCCGACCTCCGGGTGGCCACCGTCAAGGCCTGCGAGAAAGTGCCCAAGGCCGACCGCCTGCTGAAATTCACCCTCGATGACGGCACCGGCACCGACCGCACCATCGTATCCGGCATCGCCGCATACTATCCCGACCCCGCCGCCCTGGTCGGCCGTCAGGTATGCTTCATCGCCAATCTGCCCCCGCGCAAGCTGCGCGGCATCGAGTCGCAGGGCATGATCCTCTCGGCCGAGAACGCCGACGGATCGCTCGCGCTCATCGCACCGTCGGCTGCGGTGGCTCCCGGCGCTCAGGTAAAATAACACTCTCACCAACTGTTGATCATGGACAAACCACGCATCCTTATCATCTACACCGGAGGTACGATCGGCATGATCGAGGACCCCGTATCGAAGGCCCTGACGCCTTTCGACTTCTCGCACCTCATGGAGAACGTGCCCAAGGTGAGGATGCTCGACTATGTGATCGACAACATACAGTTCGCGCCGCCGATCGACTCATCCGACATGAGTCCCGAGCACTGGCGCGACATCGCACGCAGCATCGCCGACAACTATGACGCTTACGACGGCTTCGTCGTGCTCCACGGCACCGACACCATGGCCTATACGGCATCGGCCCTGTCGTTCATGCTTCAGGGTCTCTCCAAGCCGGTTATAATCACCGGATCGCAGCTCCCCATCGGCGAGGTCCGCACCGACGGCGAGGAAAACCTCATCACGGCCCTGCAGATTGCCGCCGCCCGCGACGCCGACTCCCGGCCCATGATCCGCGAGGTTGCCATCCTCTTCGAGAATTACCTATGGCGCGGCAACCGCTCTACCAAGCGTTCAGCCGACCATTTCAACGCCTTCCGTTCGTCGAACTATCCGCATCTGGCCAAGATCGGCCTCGGTATCGACTACGACCGCGATGCTCTCGCACGCCCGGCCGGCGGTCCGCTGAAGGTTGCGCTAGATCTCGACACCAACGTGGCGAGCATTGACCTTTTCCCCGGGCTCAACGAGCGCTCGCTGCGCCATCAGCTGGCCACTCCCGGCATCAAGGGCATTGTCCTGCGCACATACGGCGCCGGAAACTCCCCCACCGCCCCATGGTTCATCGACGCCATCCGCGAGGCCATAGCCCGCGGCATTGTAATCCTCAACGTCACGCAGTGCCTCAACGGCTCCGTCCACAGCAACCGCTACGTCTCCGGAGACCTCCTATCCAATGCGGGGGTCATTTCCGGTCAGGACATCACATTCGAGGCCGCCATCACAAAGATGATGCACCTCTTCGGCCTCGGCATTCCGACTGCCGAAGTCCGCGCACGCCTCGGGCGCCCTCTGGTCGGCGAAATGACCATCAACAACTGACCCGCCCCATGATACTTCCGCGCCTGATCCGACACCGACTGCTAAGCATCGCCCTGCTGGCCGCATTCGCCGCCATGCCGCTCGGGGCAGCCGGTCCTGCGGCGCAGGCTCCGCGGTGGGAGACCGTCCAGACCATCGTCAGCGAACTTTCCGACGACTCGTTCGACGTGGCCGTGCGCGAGCAGTACATCTACGTCTTCACACCGAGGCCGGTCAGCATCAAGCTGTTCACCATCCTGGGACAGCTCGTGTCGCAGGGTTCCCTGCCGGCCGGCACCTCGCGGCTGCGCCTTAACTCGCGCGGCATCTACATTCTCAAGGCAGGCGACGTCACCCGCCGCATCAATATCTGACAGCCATGGATCGAATCAAAGTAAAGATAATCAACCGCTCGGGCCACGAACTGCCCGCCTACGAGACCCCCTCGGCCGCCGGCATGGACGTGCGCGCCGCAAATACCGAACCAATCGTCCTCCGGCCCCTCCAGCGGGCTCTGGTTCCCACCGGCTTGCGCGTTCAGCTTCCTCAGGGCTACGAAATGCAGATCCGCCCCCGCAGCGGCCTCGCCCTGCGCCACGGCATCTCGCTGGTCAACACTCCGGGAACGGTCGACGCCGACTTCCGGGGCGAAATCCAGGTCATCCTCATAAACCTTTCCGACGAGCCGTTTGTAATTAATCCCGGGGAACGCATCTGCCAGATGGTCATAACCAACTACACCCACGTCGAGTGGGAGCCGGTCAGCGAGCTCGACCGCACAGTCCGCGGCGACGGCGGATTCGGCCACACCGGCACCGACTGACCTCCGCGGCGCTCCGCAGCGGCACAGGCCACCGCAACACTATTCCGGCCATAAACGTACAAGATGAAACGAACACCTCTTATCCTGCTGATACTCTGCTGCGCGGCTGCCATGGCTGTCGGCGCCGGCAACGACCGCGAAAACCGCGACGCACGCGCACGCCGCGACCTGGCCCGCTACATGTTCTACCGCGCCAACGAAGTCATCGCGCCCATCTACGGCATAGCCGACACGGCCTTCAGCGACGGCCTCTACCTCCTCGAGGCCTCAAGAGCGGTCGACGACCCGAACCTCGACGCCGCAGCCGCACTCGGACGCCTCGTCCTGACCGTCGAACTCGGCGATTCGGCCGTCCGCGAACGCGCCTACCGCGACGTACTCGACCACTACTTCCTGTATCCCGAAAATATGTTCGCCGGCGAATTTGTATCGCGCATGGCCGGCAACCGCAACGATGTCGACGCATTCCTGCGCGTCAACAAGGCGCTCGCCGCAGCTCATCCCGACCGCACCGATCTGCTGATGGACCTTATCGACGGCTACGGCGCAGCATACATGCAGGGCGACTCGGCCGGCCGTGACTCGGCCCTGGCTACCCTGCGTTCGCTTGAGGAGCGCCTCGGTCCCGACCCGGCCCTGATCATGCGCTATGCCTGGATCAACCAGCGCGACCTCGACACGGCCGCAGTCGTCGAAAAGATACGCCAGTTCACCCTCTCACGGCCCACCGACGCGTCGGCCCTCTACTACACGGCCCGAATGTACGACGTGTTCCAGTTTCCCGACTCCACCACCAAGTATCTCGTTTTGGCGTGCCGGGCCGATTCCACCTACGGCCCCGCCTATCTGGCCCTGGCCGACGAATACCTCAGCCGCGGCGACTCGGCCGCATACGACCGAACGGTCATCAGCGTAATCTCCAGCCCCGAAATTGAGTTCGACGACAAGCTGCACATCGTGCAGTCGTACTTCCAGAATGCCTACACCGACTCCACACGCACCGCTTTCACCGACACCATATTCGACATTCTCGAGGACCAGCACGCCGGCGAGCCCCAGGTCTACCGTCTCCACGGCGTATACTGCGCCACACGCGACGACTACGCCCGCAGCGCCGAATACTTCCGATACGCCCTCGATCTCGACCGCGAGGACCGCGACACCTACTCCATGCTCATCGAGGCCCAGCAGAAGTCCGGCGACACCCTCGGCGCAATAGCCACCGGCCACATGGCCATCGCCAACTGGGACGACAACCTATATTTCACCCTTCTCACAGCAGGCATCGAGATGATGTCCGACCGTCCGGCCGCCGCTTTGGCCACGCTCGACTCTTTCGACATCACCGACTTCGTCAACCCCAAGGCAATGTCGTCGTACCACCAGTCCCGCGCCGACGCCCTCTACAAACTCGGCATGCCCGACAGCGCCTTCGCCGAATACGACCGCGCCATTGAGTTCGACCCCGAGAACAGCATGGCCAAGAACAACGCAGCCTATTTCATGGCATGCTCCGGCACCGATCTCGGCCGCGCGCGCACACTCGCCGAGGAGGCCGTCGCCGACGATCCCCTCAACCCGACGATGCTCGACACCTATGCCTGGGTGCTTTTCAAGCGTAAGGAGTACAGGGAAGCACGCGAGCAGATCGAGCTCGCTCTGACTGCCTGCGGCATCAACATCGAGGAAACATCCGAAAAAGCCGTCAATCCAAAAGGATACGACGAGACGGCCCCGGACGGTCAGACTGCCGACACTGACGAGGA
This sequence comes from uncultured Porphyromonadaceae bacterium, assembly GCA_905193995.1. GTDB lineage: Bacteria > Bacteroidota > Bacteroidia > Bacteroidales > Muribaculaceae > CAG-873. The sequence continues at coordinate 13,906 of CAJJQT010000001.1, forward strand.
AGTCTCATCCGAGATACTCGACCATGCAGGCGATATATTCTACATGAACGGCGAGCCCGACACCGCCGTCCGGTTCTGGAAGATGGCCCTCGAACTCGATTCCGGCAACCAACAGATTCAGAAAAAAATCAAACACCGCGCATATTTCTTCGAATGAACAGAATAATCAGATATTCCATCGCCGCCGTCCTCGCTGCCCTGCTGACACTCGCATCGGGATGTTCGTCGTCGCGCCGCACGGCCTCACCCGGCCAGGCGACGCCCCTGCCGCCGGCCACATCCACTGCCGGCCAACTCATCCTCGGCCAGCTTCACACCGACGCAGGCCCGTGGACCGACTTTTACGCCCCGTTCACGCTCAAACTGCGCCGTCCCATCAGCCTGTCGGTCTCCGGACGGGCAACTATGGTCCGCGGACAGTCGATACTCTTCTCAGCCCGGATGCTCGGCATCGAGATTGCCCAGCTTTACGTCGACGCCGACTCGGCCTGGCTCGTCGACAAGTTCCATAAGCTCATGTGCGCCGTACCTACCGACCGTCTCACAGGCGTCAGCGGCCTCACGGTCGGCAACCTGCAGGATCTGCTGCTCGGACGCCCCTTCTACCCCGGCACCGCCGATCTGACTTCCGCGCTCGCAAATCTTGCCGTCACCGAGGCCGATGAAGCGGTCGTACTTCGTCCGCGCAAGGCCGATGGCGCTGCCGACTGGTCCATGACTCTGGTCAGCGGCCCCGTCCTCGCTGCCGTCGACCTCGCCCTTTCCGGCGGCAAACGCCTCGGCCTGCAGTTCTCGCAGCCCGTGACCTCCGCCCAGGGGTCGGTCCCTTCCGAAATCGACGCCACCGGTCAGGCCGGCAAGTTCGTCCTCGACGCCTCCCTCGGCTGGTCGCTCGGCAAAGCCCGCTGGGACCGGGGCGACATCAAGGCCTGGACACCCCCCGCCGGCTACCGCCGCATCACCCCCGCCCAGCTCATCGAAACCCTCAAATCCATGTAGCCCCGACCATTTTCGTGATCTCACGAAAATGGTCACCGGAAGTTAATATCTTAAGAATCAATTCCTAATATTCAAAAAACTATAACCTTGACCATTTTCGTGAGGTCACGAAAATGGTTCTGCAAAAAATAAACACCTGATTTAATGGACATTGCAAGGATAAATAAGCATAAACAATCATTCGATAATATTCAGCAATATATTATTAGTGATGATCATAAAGAGCAGATCGAAGTATGGTTTGCCCGCGAATTGCAGGAATTGTTGGGATATGTCCGTTGGGAGAATTTTCTGGTAGCCATCGGCAGAGCGATAGATTCGTGTAAATCACAGGGGATCAACGTAGATGACCATTTTCGTGAGGTCACGAAAATGGTCACTCTCGGCAGCGGCGCAAAGCGAGAGATACAAGACTATATGCTGACTCGATATGCCTGCTACCTCATTGCTCAAAACGGTGACCCGAAAAAAGAAGAAATCGCTTTTGCCCAGGGATACTTCGCAATCCAGACACGCAAAGCCGAGCTAATTGCCGAACATATTGATCAGATATCGAGACTTGAAACCCGCGACAGACTAAGGGCATCGGAAAAACAGCTTTCACAAAATATTTTCGAAAGAGGCGTGGATGACAAAGGCTTCGGCCGCATTCGCTCAAAAGGTGACACCGCTTTGTTTGGCGGTAACACGACTGAAGATATGAAGAAAAGACTTGGCATCAAATCGAGTCGCCCGCTTGCTGACTTTCTGCCTACACTGACTATCGCAGCCAAAAACCTTGCAACCGAAATGACAAATTACAATGTCGAACAGAAAGATCTGCAGGGTGAAGCACATATCACACACGAGCATATAAAGAACAATCAAAGTGTGAGGCAAATGCTTGGGCAACGCGGTATTCGCCCCGAAGATCTTCCTGTCGCTGAAGACATCAAAAAAGTCGAGCGTCGCGTAGCCAGCAACGAAAAGAAGATTGAAAAGAGTTCAAAAAAGCTTCCGAAAACAATGTAATTCAATAAGCTATGCGCAAGCTGCTCCTGGTCCTCATCACATTTCTGCTCGTAGCGGCGGTCTTCGATTCGGAGGGGCGTCGCCGCTCGCAGCGCGACGTGCGCCGCGACCGGCAGGCCAACCGCGAGCAGATCGAGCGCACTCGCCGCGAAATATCCGACAACTCGGCCGAGGTTGGGCGCCAGCTCGACCGCCTGCGGTCGATCGAGGCCACAATGGCCCTGCGCACCGACTCCGTCGCCGCCCTGCGCACCGTCATTGCCGGTGTTGAAAGTCACGTATCGGCCCTGGACGACTCCATACTGACCCTCGATGCTGCCACAGCACGCCTCCGCGCCGACTACGGGAGCACGCTGCGCCGCATGCGCACTCGCCGCCAGTCGCTCAGCGATCTCGCCTTCATATTCTCGGCACAGACCTTCGGCCAGGCTTGGCGCCGCATACGATATCTCCGCCAGACGTCGGCCGCCATCACACGCCGTGCCCGCCAGATCAAGGAATCGCAGCGCCGGCTGGCCGAAGCCCGCAGTCGCCAGGCAGCCTTGCTCGACAGCCTCAACACCGCCGTCGCATCCCTCGATGCCGCCACACGGCGCCTCGACGCCGAACGCGTCACCGCCGGCAACCTCGTCACCGACCTGCGGCGCCACGGCCGCGACCTCGAGCGCGAGCTGCAGCGCCGCCGACAGCAGGCTGCAGCCCTCGAGACCGAGCTGCAGCAGATCATCGACCGCGAGGCCGAGGAACAGCGTCAGCGCGAGGAGGCCGAACGACGCCGACAGGAAGAGGCCGAGCGGCGACGCCGCGAAGAAGAAGCCGAACGCCGCCGGCAGGAAGAGCAGCAGCGCCGGCAGCAACAGCAGCAACAGACTCCGCCGGCCAAACAGCCTGCTGCCCCGGCCGCGCCCGCCCAACAACCGGCCACTCCCACCACGGCCCCGCAGCAGCCCGCTCAGCAGGCCGCCGCTCCAGTCAACAGCGCCGTCCGGGAAAACATGCGCCTTACCGGCTCGTTCAGCTCCAACAAGGGGCGCCTCCCGTTCCCGGTCACCGGCCCGTACACCGTCGTGTCGCACTTCGGCACAAACGTCCACCCCGACTTGCCCAAGGTCAAGGTCGACAACCTCGGCATCGACATCGAGGCGCAGCGCGGCGCTTCGGTACGCGCAGTGTTCGACGGTGTCGTGTCATCGATCTTCCGCCTCGACGGCTACCACAACGTAGTCATCGTGCGCCACGGCGAGTATCTCACCGTCTACGCCGGCCTCGACGCCCTGAGCGTGCGCAAAGGCGACAAAGTCCGCACCGGACAGGCTATCGGCACCGTATTCTGCGACGCCGACAACGACTCGCGCTCGCTGCTCCACTTCGAGATCCGACGCGAGAAACAGAAACTCGATCCCGCCGAATGGGTAAGGTGAGCCGGCATAGCGATCTGACGGGACGCGTCGTCCGCACGCTGAGCATCTTCGGCTCGCTCGAAGTCATCACCATGGCCTGCGCCATCGTGCGCACCAAGCTCGTGGCCATATGGATCGGCGCCGCCGGCGTGGGCATCATCTCGCTCTACAACACCACGCTCGAGATGCTCAAGACCGTCATGCAGCTCAACCTGCGCCAGAGCGCCGTCCGCGAGATCGCCGCCGCCGACTCCACGCGCCGGCCACTCCTGTGCTCGGCCACGCGCCGCTGCGGCCTGTATATCGGTGTGATTTCGTCGATCATCGTGGCCCTCCTGTCGCCCCTGCTCTCGCGCCTCACCTTCGACACACCGGCCTATACCTGGGGATTCGCCGCTCTGTCGGTCACCATGTTCGCCGGAGCCGTCACCTCGGCCAAGAGCGCCGTGCTCCAGGCTCTGGGGCTGCTGCGCGCCCTCGCACGGGCTTCGCTATGGGCCGCCCTGCTTTCGACGGCCGCCGCCGTACCGCTCTTCTACTTTTTCCGCTACGACGCCATCGTGCCCGTGCTGCTGGTCTTCCCGTTCTCGGCCATGCTGTTCACCCTGCTGCAGCGCGACGGCTGCGACCGCCGCACGCGCCACGTTACGGCCGAGCTGCGCCGCTCCATGGCCGCCATCCTGCGCCTGGGCGGCTGGCTGACCCTCGCCGTCGGCGTAACCCTCGCCGCCGACTACGCCCTGCGCATCTACATCAACGCCCGCGGAGGCCTGTCCTCGGTGGGTATCTTTCAGGCCGGATATACTGTCATCAATTCCTACATCGGCATCTTCTTCACGGCCATATCCATGGAATTCTTCCCGCGCCTGTCGGCCACAGTCAGCCGCCGGCGCATCACCGACGTCGTCATGGGCCACGAGATCACCGTCGTCAGCTGGCTTCTGCTTCCGGTGGTGATAATTTTCCTGGCAGCTGACCGCCTGATCGTCGACATCCTCTACTCGTCCGACTTCCGGGCCGCGCTCCCCTACATGAACGTGGCCATCGTGGCCACTCTGCTTCGCGGCTCATCGTGGTGCATGGCCTACATGATCATGGCCAGGGGCGACGGCCGCGCCTACGTCGTCACCGAAATCCTCTCGGCAGCCGTGATGCTCGGCTCGGCCATACCGCTCTACAATACCATGGGCTTCGAAGGTCTCGGACTGGCCTACCTCATCCAGTACGTGTTCTATGCCGCACTCACTTGGAGCGTCTGCCGCCGGCGCTACGGGCTCCGCCTCAGCCCGGCCGTCGGCCGCCTCATCGTTGGCGCCCCGCTCATTGCCGCCGGCGCCCTGTTCCTGAAGAGCGTGGCCTGGTGGGCGCCCCTGCTTATACTGCCGTTGTTGGTCCGCCCGGCCCTCAAAGCGCTCAGGTGATCACCCTGTGACCCGTTTTTGTCATCCACGCTCAACATTAGCGTGCGGTTTTTTGTTTAAAATTCGTGATCTAACAAAAAAACTGTATGCTATGAACTATAATGACGTGATTTCGAGCGACCGTGTCGTTCTTGTCGAATTTTATGCCAGCTGGTGCCCCCACTGCCAGCGTATGATGCCGATTGTCGAGCAGGTCAAGGAACTCCTCGCCGACCGTGTGCCTGTGTATCAGTTCGATATCGACAAAAATGAAGAGATTGCCGACGAAGCCGGCGTGCAGTCGATCCCGACATTTCTGGTCTATGTCGGCGGACAGCCCGTGTGGCGCCACAGCGGCGAGATCGAGGGCGACGTCCTGCTCAACAAGGTCGAATCGTTCATCTGAGGGCCATGACTCTGTTCTCTGATTTTCTCACCGCTCTGAAAGTGCCTCACACCGAGGCTTATTCCGACAGCCGTTTCAACTCGATGCCGTTCCGCTCGGTGTTCGGGCTCAGCAAGCTGCTGCAGGAGTACGGCATAGAAAATCAGGGAATTTTCCTCGACGATCCGGCCGAGCTGCCCGACGTCCCCGTGCCGTTCATCGCCGGGACGCCCGGCGGCATGGTCATCGTCACCTCCATCGACGCCTCCGGCGTCGGCTACCTGTCGCAGGGAGTCGCCGAGCAGGCGTCGCTGGCCGACTTCACCCGCGCCTTCAACGGCCGCATACTCGTGGCCCGAGCCGGGCGCGGCTCGCGCGAGACCGACTACGCCGCCCATGCCCGCACGATCTTTTTCGAAAAAGCCAAACGTGTGGCTTTGGTGGCTCTGGTGCTCTTCGTGGCGGTCTACCTCTTCGTGTCCAACCGCATCTACGACCGGTGGTCCACCGTTCTGCTGACAGTCTTCAACCTCGTCGGCCTGTACTTCTGCTACCTGCTCATGGGCAAGAAACTGCGCATCAGCAGCCGCATAGCCGACCGCGTCTGCGGCGTCCTCCAGAAGGGCGGCTGCGACGACGTGCTGGCCGACAAGGCATCGACATTCTATGGCATCTTTTCCTGGAGCGAGGTCGGCTTCACCTACTTCTCGGTGTCGCTCCTCGCCCTGTGGATTTTTCCGCAGTACACCTCATATCTCGCCGCGTGCAACGTCTGCTGCCTGCCCTTCACCGTCTGGAGCATCTCGTACCAGAAATTCGTCGTGAAGGCATGGTGCACGCTGTGCGTCAGCGTTCAGTGCACGCTCTGGGTGCTGTTCTTCTGCTACCTTGGCGGCGGCTGGCTCGGAGGCATTTTCCCGCTCCGCATCCAGTTCTTCGTCCTTGTGGCGGTCTACGGCATCGTACTGCTGACTCTCAACCGCTTATCTCCTCACCTTGAACGAAATGAAAAATAACGCACCGCTGTATCCGGGACTGAAGTCAGCCCGCGTGCTGACCGCGCCCGAGCTTAACGCCATCCGCCTCTCCGAGCGCCGTACAGTTATCACGCCGGAGCGCCTGCGCCGCCTTGGAAAGCAACCTGGAAAGCCCGCGCCCAAGCCACCGAGGTAACTTCCACAATATTTCGGCATCACGTCCGTTAGAATAGCAGCCGAATATTCATCGCATCATGCTCCGCCGACTCATCATCTGCCTTACCGTCCTGACCGCCGCATTTACAGCCGCGGCCCGCGGCATCAGACAGCCGCAAATACCCTCCGACCTGCGCACGCCCCACGAGCAGAGCGCCTTCATGGCCATGCACTTCTGGGACGGTCTCGACTTCGCCGACACCGTCCGCAGCCTCGACCGCAGCGTAGTCGAAGAGGCCTTTTCCGACTACGCTGCAATACTCCCTGAAGTCACCGACAGCATCTGCCGTGCCTCAGTCGACAGTCTTCTCACCCGCGCCGCTTCCGTGCCGCCGGCCTACCGCCTGCTGCTCGAGACCGCCCGCGTCTACCTCTACAGCCCCGATTCGCCCGTATTCAGCGAAGACGCCTACCTGCCCTTCCTCGACTTCGTCATCGCCCGCGGCGACGACACCCCGGCCGACCGCATGATCCGCGACGACATCATGCGCAACCGCCCCGGCAGCCCGGCGGCCGACTTCACATTCGAAACCACCGGCGGCACCGACGCCACCGTCCTCGACCCCGAAGGGCGCCGACGCACCCTGCTCATCTTCTACGATCCCGACTGCGACGACTGCCACCGGCTCTTCGGGCGCCTGCGCAAGTCCGGGGCCCTCGATGCCGCTCTCGGCTCAGGCGACCTCCGCGTAGTCCTCGTCTACATCGGCGACGACCGCGAGCACTGGCAGCGCGACGCCGCCTCGCTGCCCGCCGGGTGGACCGTCGGCATCGACGACCGCGGCACCGTCGACGACGGCGATCTCTACGTCATCCGCACCACCCCGTCGGTCTACCTCATCGACCGCGACGGCACCGTCCTGCTCAAGGACCCCACCGTAGCCGCCATCGAAGCAGCCCTCTGAGGAGCTCCGCTATGCGGACGCGTATAAAAGCATTGCGCTTTGCGCATTTATTCGTAACTTTGCGGCTGCAAATGGGAAAAGAAGCTAAGAAATCGGCCGGTGTGGACATGCTCCACGGCCCGATGGCCTGGAAGATCCTCGTATTCGCCCTGCCCCTGATGGCCAGCGGCATACTCCAGCAATCGTTCAACGCCGTCGACGTGGCCGTAATAGGCAACTACTCCACCTCCCAGGCCATGGCCGCCGTCGGATCCAACGGCGTCATAATCAGCATACTCGTCAACCTCTTTCTCGGCGTAGCCGTCGGCGCCAACGTCGTGATCGCCAACTACATCGGTCAGCGCAACGAGGGCGGCATCCGCCGCTCCGTCGCCACCGTCGGCATAATCTCCGCGATCAGCGGCATCATACTCCTTGCCATCGGCGTAGCCGTGGCCCGCCCCATTCTCGAGATGATGAGCGCACCGCCCGACGTCATCGACCTGGCCACCGTATACCTCCGCATCTACTTCTGCGGCATGCCGTTCATCATGGTCTACAACTTCGGCTCGGCCATCCTGCGCTCGATCGGCGACACCAGGCGCCCGTTCTACTCGCTGCTCGTCGCCACGGCCGTCAATGCACTGCTCGACTGGCTCTTTGTCGCACGCTTCGGCATGGGCGTCGACGGCGTGGCCATAGCCACCGTGATCGCCAACGCCGTCAACGCAGCCATCATCGTACGCATCCTCATGCGCGAGCCCGAGCCCTACGCCCTGCATCCCCGCCGCCTGAAAATCGACCGCCGCGACCTCTCCAAGATGCTGCGCATCGGCATCCCCGCCGGCCTCCAGGGCATGGTATTCTCATTCTCGAACATCTTCATCCAGTCGTCGATCAACAAGTTCGGCGCACAGGCCATAGCCGGCTCGGCCGCCGCCCTCACCTACGAGGCCTACTGCTACTACATCGTCACGGCCTTCTGCGCAGCCACCATCGCCTTCGCCGGGCAGAACTACGGCGCCGGACACGACGACCGCTGCCGCCGCGTGTTCCGCATCTGCATGACCATGGCCCTTGTCGGATGCGCCGCAGCCAACTGGGCCATCGTATGGCAGAGCCGCGCCTGCATCGGAGTGTTCTCCGACGATCCCGAAGTCTACCGCTACGCCGCCATGCGTCTGCGCACTGTCCTTGCCTGGCAGTTTCTGGCCTCCACCTACGAGATCGCCGGAGCCTATATGCGTGGCCTGGGCTACTCGATGCTGCCGATGCTCCTGACGGTCTTCGGCACCTGCGTGCTGCGTCTGGCGTGGGTGTTCACCGTCGTCCCGCGCTACATGGATTTCGAGCTGCTGCTCAGCATCTATCCCATTTCATGGATCGTCACCGACGTTCTTGTCATGACGGCCGCATTCATCGTACAGAAACGGGCTTTCGCCCTTCATCAATCCCGGGCATGAATCTCCGCATCCGCTCACGCTTAAAAACCGCCGCCCGCGTGCTCGCACGGGCGCTCGCATTCCGTCCGCTCGACATGTGGCTTGCAGGCATTGCCGCCGTAGCCGCACAGCTCATCATCTTCCGCCAACTCGTATGGGAAGTCAACCCCTGGATGCTGCTTCACTGGGACATGGCCGCGGCCGACGCCGCCATAGTCATGCTGCCCTACATATTCCTGCCGCCCCGGTGGCGGCAGTCGGTGTGGATCGCCCTGGCGCTGACCACCTCGCTCTGCTACGCCAACCTGTGGTATTGCCGCGCGTTCTACGACCTGATGCCGCTCGACTCCATGGGCATGGGTGCCAACCTGCAGGACCGCGTCATCGACGGATTTCTCGAGCAGCTCCGCTGGAAGGACCTGCTGCTGCTCGCCCCGGTAGCCTTCTACGGCCTGGCGCGCCGGCTGCTGCGCGGCCCGGCCATGAAGCTTCCATTCTCACGCCGCGCCAAGTGGACGCTCACCGTCGCCTCGCTGCTTCTCTACGCCTGGGCCTTCACCATGCAGGCCTACCGCATGTACAGCATCAACTCCGACAAGTTCTCCTTCTGGTACGCACTGACCAACTACCGCTCGACCTACCGCCTGTCGGCCTACAAATACACCCAGCACTTCTCCTACATGGGAGCCGTGTGGTACGCACTGTGGCAGCTCCGCGAGGAATTCATCCCCCACACCCTCTCGGCCGACGAGCGGGCACGGGTCGAGGGTTTCTGGAAGGAAAGACGCAACAGGCCAACGGCCGCCGACCGCTTCGCGGACAACCGCGGCAAGAATCTGATTTTCATCATCGTCGAGTCGCTCAGCGCCGACGTGCTCAACCTCGAGGTCGGAGGCATCCCCGTCACCCCGACTCTCGACTCGCTCGCCCGCACCGACGGCGCTCTCGTAGCCACCCGGATGCGCCCGCAGGTCGGTCACGGACGCTCGAGCGACGGCCAGTTCATGTACAACACCGGCCTGCTGCCCCTGCGCCATGCCGTCGTGTCCAAGCGCTTCCCCTCCGCCGACTATCCGTCGCT
>CAJJQT010000002.1 GCA_905193995.1 uncultured Porphyromonadaceae bacterium
GTCGTCGATCGTCAGTGTCGGATCGGCCTGCAGCCAGGTGGCTATGGCGCCGGCCGCGATAGGAGTGGCCATCGAGGTGCCCTGCATCACTTCCCAGTAGTTCTTGCGGTTGTTGTAGGTCTGGGCGGCCGACACCTGATAGGCATAGGCTGGCTGTGAGGCCACGGCGCGGTCATAGTAGTATGTCGAGATCGACGAGATGATGCCTGTGCCGGGGGCGCAGACATGGGGTAGCTTGCGGCCGTCGGCCAGTACGCCCCAGCTTGAGTAGCCGGCGATCGAGTCGACTTCCATGCCCCAGCCGTCGTACTGGAATGCGCCGCCGGTGTTGTTGCGGCCCAGGCAAGGTACGATCTTGCGGGTGTTCCATGCGCCCACTACGAGCACGTTGTCGCCGCAGGCCATCGAGCTGATCGAGAACGAACCCGAGCCGTCGGCGAAGCCGGTCTGCCCCAGATCGGTGAATTCAGCCGTGTTGCTGTTGGTGGTCATGTGTACAGTCTGGCCGGCTGTGCCCGTGAGCTTGATGGCGAACACATAGCGGCCGGTCGCGTTGGTGGTGGGGTTGTTGATCAGGTTGGGCATCAGGCGCACGCTGTAGCGGTTGTTGGTGCCGGCGTTTTTCGAGGTCGCCACGCTGATGGACGAGCGCGTGAACGCACGGTCGAACTGTTCGCTCGTGATTACTGATCCCGACGTGGTGGAGCTGGCGAATGTCAGGGTCTGCTCGGTGTCTCCCGCTATGTCGCGGTTGTAGATGACGCTCTTGGTGTCGAGGTCGTAGATCATTATCGAGGTGGTGAACGGAGTGGCCGAGTTGCTCCAGATATCGATTATGCCGCCCGCGCTGCCGTTCGCTCCGTAGAAGAAGGTCTGCACCGAGTTGTTTGAGGCGGTGAAGTTGCCGGTCACCGACATGGGGATGTCGCCCTCGTTGCCCGATGCGATGCAGATGATGGCCCGCTTGCCCATCCGGCTCAGGAACTGACATACGGCGTCGGAGCCGTCGTGCGGGCCGATGGTCGAGCCGATCGACAGGTTCACCACTGCGGGCTTGCCCTGGCTTTCAGCATATTTGATGATTTCTTCTACGGAAGCCGTGATGTTGGGGTCGTAGAGTTCGCCGCAGCCTATGGCGAGCGTGGCTTCAGGAGCCATACCGTAGTAGGGGTTGATGTAGCGTGAGCCGGCGACCGCTACCGATGTCTCTGTCGACAGCGCTACGGCGCCGCCGCCACGGCGGTTGAAGCTGCCTGCCATGCAGCCAGTGGTGTGCGTTCCGTGGGTTTCGCCCGAATTGTCGGTCTTGAACGAGGCGATGCGCGACGGTGTGTCGTATTTTACCGAGGTGCCTGAGCTGGTCGTAAAGTGCCATAATGAGCCTACGCGGGTATCGCCGTTGGCGTCGCAGAAGTTGGCGTGGTTGGGATCAAGGCCCGTGTCGAAGATGCCGGCGATGACGCCCTGCCCCTTGTAGCCCGACACGAGGCCTGTACCGTCGTGCACGCTGTTCATGTTGACTCCCTCACGTGCCTTGTCGAGCATCGCGGTGCGCTTTTCGCCGAACGATAGCGCCTTGACGAAGTCGCATTTCTCCAGGGCGACGATCTGGTCGAGAGAACCTTCGGCCAGCACCATGTCGTCGCAGTCGACGATTACTTCGAGGCCGTTGGCTTCGACGTCGGCTGCCGAGTGGCCCGGAGTCAGCGTCACGAACACGCCTACGCGCGCTCCCGCACGCGACACTTCTTCGAAATTGAACGGCAGATATGCCTGATCGGGACGGTTGTCGGCCGACGGATTGGCCTGGTACGTGCGGATCTGTTCCAGCACCAGGCGGCCGCCGGTGTCAAATTTGCTCTGAGCCGATAGCGGCATTGCTACCGCTGCGCCCATCAGCGCTAAGAAGTAGAATCTGTTCATTATCCTTAAGGTTTTTATTTGTTTCTGCGTTTTTTGATTTTAAAATGCAAAATTACTCTTTTTTTGATGATATTGTTGCATTTCGGTGCTTAAAAGTGCTTAATCGCATCGATATTTAACAAAAAACTCCGATTCTTCGCGAGTCGGAGTCTTTTTGTCTAATCAAAAAAGCGAGTGTATTTGAGTTGTTGTTCCGTAATGAAAAAGTTGTTTTTGCTGCAATTCTGACTTTTTGACTTCCACTTTCACCGATAGTTTAATCCCCGTCATCTCATTTAACATGTTTTAACATAAACTACTTTTTATTTTCATTTATAGCATGGTTGAAATTACAATGATTATTTTTCGTTGTTAAAATGACTTTCGTAGTCGGAAAGGATTTTTTCTATATCTTTTTTGAGTTCGGGTATGTGCCGAACGACGAGGCTCCATAAAAATTCTGGCTGGACATTGTCGTATGCATGGACTATTCGGTTTCGTGTGTCGACTATGGCTCTCGCATTAGGTATCATTAGTTCAGGATCTTTTTTTCTTATCCTGTTTATAGCTTCACCCATGATTTCAACCTTACGTTCTACAACACATTTGCGCATGATATCTTTTTCAAAAAGGTCATAACGGTTCGGAAAGTCAACGAAGCAACTTTGCAAATCGTCGATGGCGTCAAGCACATCCTGTAAGTATGTCAGAACTTCTTCATTTGCCATAGATCATTCTTTTTGTCCGGTTGACATTGGCAATAAAATATTTGTTGCGCAACCCCTTTTCTTCTATAAGATCAACTTTGCGTCCGAGCAGGAACTCCAGAGCGTCGCGAAGCCCGAAATAATTGCTCACGTAGTCGAATTTATCGTGATCGACAGGCTCGAAGTCCACAAGAAGGTCAACATCGCTTTGGTCATTGAATTTATCGGTAAGAATAGAACCAAAGACCGCCAGGGATTTCACCTTATGTTTCCGGCAAAGGTCTAAAATGCGCTGCAGATTTAATTCGATCAACTTCATAGCCTAAATTTATCAAATGCAAAGATAATTATTCTTATTGAAAAAGAAACGTTTTGGTACTAAAAACGTTTGAATTGTCAGGCCTTTTCAGTCGTCGCAGTAGTGGCGCAGGACGCGGCGGTAGGAGTTGAAGATCTTGCTCTTGGAGATGAAGCCGAAGTAGTGGCCCTCGCGGTCGACCACGGGCAGGTTCCACGCCCGCGTAGTGTCGAATTTCTTCATTACCTGGTCCATGTGCTCACCGATGATGATCTTGTCGGGAGGCGAGGTCATGAACGACGCCACGTTCATCTTGCGGTACAGGTCGGGGCGGAACATGATGTTGCGGATATCGTCGAGCTGTACCACGCCCAGAAGCTTGCTGTCGGCGCTCAGCACCGGGAACAGGTTGCGGTTCGACTTGGCGATCGTGTCGACCATATCCTTCAGTGTCATTTCGGGATGCACGCTCATGAAGTCTGTCTCGATCACCGAATCCATTTTCAGCAGCGTCAGCACAGCCTTGTCTTTCTCATGGGTCAGCAGCTTGCCCTGCTTGGCCAGGCGCATGGTGTAGATGCTGTAGGGCTCGAACACCTTGATGGTGCCGTACGAGATCGTCGACACGATCAGCAGCGGCAGGAACAGGTCGTAGCCACCCGTGAGCTCGGCCGTGAGGAAGATGGCCATCAGAGGCGCGTGCATCACGCCCGACATCACGCCCGCCATACCGATCAGGGCGAAGTTCTTCGTGCTCAGTTCCGGGCCCCAGCCAAGCATGTTGAACAGGTAGGCGAACAGGAAGCCTGTCATGCACCCCACGTAGAGCGACGGGGCGAACGTGCCGCCCACGCCACCCGCACCGTTGGTGGCCGACGTGGCGAACGCCTTCGTGGCTATGATCATGGTGATGAACAGCACCAGAAACCACACCTGCCCGCGGTCGCCGTAGAAGATCGAGCCGTCGACTATCGACGAAGCGTCGCCTGCCAGCAGCCCCATGATGCTGTCGTACCCTTCGCCGTAGAGCGGCGGGAACAGGAACACGAGCGCCGACAGTATCGTGCAGCCGATCAGCGTCCGTATCCACGGCCGCTTGAACCGGCCGAAGAAATTCTCCATCATGTTCATCACGCGGGTGAAATAGAGCGACACCAGGCCCGCAACGATACCCAGGACTATGGCCTGCGGTATCTTGGCAGTGGAGAAGTCGACGTTCTGTGCGAAGAAGAATTCGAATGAAAAGCCAGTGTACATATATGCGATCGTCGCGCTGGTGATCGACGAGATCAGCAGCGGCATCACCGACACGGTCGTAAGGTCGAGCATCAGCACCTCGAGCGTGAACAGCATCCCCGCGATCGGAGCCTTGAATATCCCCGCTATGCCTGCCGCCGCCCCGCAGCCGACCAGGATCATCAGGATGCGCGGCGACATCCGGAACATCGATCCGAGATTCGAGCCGATCGCCGCGCCGGTGTGAACGATGGGACCCTCGGCTCCGACCGATCCGCCGAAGCCTATCGTCACCGACGATGCCAGCAGCGATGTGTAGATGTTGTGGCGCTTGAGCCGCGATTTGTTCTGCGATATCGCCCACAGCACGCGCGTCACGCCGTGCGAGATGTTGTCTTTGACCACATAGCGCACGAACAGCGCCGTGATCACCACGCCAAGTGTCGGCAGCAGTATGTACAGGTAGTTGCCCGCATGCAGGTCGACGTGCTGCGTCAGGGCGCCGGAGATGGTGTGTATCAGGTATTTGAGGAGCTGTGCGGCCAGGCCGGCGAATACGCCGACAAGCAGTGCCAAGAACACTACGAACGTGCGTTCGCCGATGTGCTGCTCGCGCCACTGCAGGAAGCGCATGAAGGCCGCGTTGAGCCGGCTGTTGTGTATGTATCTTTGTGTCAAATCTGTCAGTCTTTTTTTACCTTGTTAAATCTGTTGTCACACACCTTTGCCTGTCAGCACCGTGTGAACCGTGTAGAACAGTATCTTGAGGTCAACGCCCAGCGACACGTTCTCCAGATAGATCATGTCGTAGCGCAGCCGTTCGATCATCTCGTCGACCGAGCCCGCGTAGCCGTACTTCACCATGCCCCACGACGTGATGCCGGGGCGCACCTGGTGGATCAGGCTGTAGCGCGGTTCGCGCTCCACGATCTGCCTTACGAAGTATTCACGTTCGGGCCGCGGCCCCACGATCGACATGTCGCCCGTGAGCACGTTCCAGAACTGCGGCAGCTCGTCGATGCGGTACTTGCGCAGGAAGCGGCCCACACGCGTCACGCGCGGATCGTCGGCCGACGACAGTGCAGGCCCGTCGGCTTCGGCGTCGGTGCGCATGGTGCGGAATTTGATTATGCGGAAGCGGCGCTTGCGGTAGCCCACACGCTCCTGGCGGTAAAGCACCGGTCCCGGCGAATCGTGCCGGATCGCCACGGCTACCGCCGCGAACACCGGCAGTAGGCACACGAGCGCCAGCGCCGACACCACCACGTCGCCCACGCGCTTGAGGTTGACCGTCGAGGGCGGTATGTTGGCCGTAGTGATGTTGATCAGCGGCTCCGAGGCAACCGACGTCATGCGCGGATTGGAGGCCATGAGGCGGTAGAGTCCTACCGGCACGTAGATGTCTAGTCCGGTCCGCAGCAGTTTGCTGATCAGCGGCATGTCGAGTTCCATCCGCCCGGTGTCGTCGCTCACGATTATCACGCGCGGCTTCACCGACGCTATGGCGGCGTCAATGTCGCAGGTTTCCGGATCGGTCGTGCCCGCTATGAGGAAGTCGCCTGCGCGACGGCTCTTGCCGAGCCGCTGGCGCAGCCGTTCGGCCGAGTCCGGGTCGCCCACGATCAGGGCCCGGTAGAGGCCCTCGCCGCGCGCCCGGGCGCGGTTGTGAGCCGTGGTGATGACGGCGCGGCCGATGACCGTCGGCACGAACAGCAGCAGCCACAATATCGCCATGAGCTCGTAGTTGTGGAGGCGTTCGGGCACATTGTCGTTGATCAGGGCGGTGAAGAAGATGATCAGCATGGCGGTCAGCGACACTATGGCCGTGTTGCCGGTCTCGTCGAGACGTGATTTCGCGCGTACATTATTATAAAAGCCCGACAGCGCGTACAGCCCGACCGTCATCAGCGGGATGAGCAGCTGGCCCAGCAGCACGCTCGGATAGTGGAACAGCCACTGGTCTATCGTGGCGTAAGCTCCTACGCGCGGCAGCGAGAAATAGCGTACGATGTTGAAAGTCAGCCATCCGACATTGGCTGTCAGATAGTCGCTGACTATGTACCTGATCCGCTGCCCGGCCGTGCTCATTTGCGCAGGATTTTGAACAGCCCTCCGGCCGATATCTTGATTACGGTCGACGCTTTGGGAGCCGGTGCCTCGTCGCGGCGCGAGCGACACACGTAGTCGGTCAGTCCGAGCAGTTCCGGATCGATCGAGCTGAAGTCGAGCGGCGTCGGTTCGCCGCTGAAATTGGCCGATGTCGACACTACCGGGCCGCGCATGGCCCGGCAGAGCCCGGCCGAGAACGGCTCGCGCGTCAGGCGCACCCCGATGCTGCCGTCGTCGGCCAGCAGTTCGGGCGCCACGTCGCGGCCCCGGTCGTAGATCACCGTCACAGGGTCGACCGCCGCTTCGATCAGCTGTTCGGCCACCTCAGGCACTTCATCCACGGTGCGTTCGAGCATAGCCATCGAGTCGACAAGCGTTATCAGCGCCTTGGCCTCGCATCTGCGCTTGATCTCGAAAATGCGGCGCACGGCCGCCGAGTTGCGGGCGTCGCAGCCCAGTCCCCAGACCGTGTCCGTGGGGTAGGCGATGACTCCGCCGCGGCGCATTGCTGCCACGGCCTCCGCTATATCGTCTCTGTACTGTTCGGGTGCGGTCATATCTTGCTCTTAGGCACTGTGGCCTGGAATTCTTTCAGGTAAAGCGGCGTGCTGTAGGCCAGGTCGATGAACTCGCGGCGGGCGTACGCGCGTTCGGCCAGCGCCACCATGTCGACTGCCAGGGGCGTTATGTCGGGGATTATGCGCACGTTGGGCGCTTTGATCACTTCTGCGGCCTTGGCGCTGCCGTCGCCGAAGAGCAGCACGGGACGGCCGGTGGCTATCAGCCCGGCGTACGAATTTTCGTCGAGAATCAGCGGCCCGGGCTTCATCAGTTCGTTTAGCCCGAAGTCGTAGGCCGCGGTGAACACTTCCATGCGCCGCGCGTCGATCATCGGCACCAGTATCGATTCGGGATCGATGTCATCGGCCGAGAACATCACGCGGGTAGCCATCAGTTCGAGCGTGCGCACGCCGATCAGCGGCACCTCCAGGGCATAGGCAAGCCCCTTGGCCTCGCTCAGACCGATGCGCAGCCCCGTGTAGCTGCCCGGCCCCATACTCACGGCCACCGCTTCGAGCTTCAGCTCGCGCTCGGCCGCGAAATCGAGGCATCTCTTGATGAATCCGCTCAGCAGAGCCGCGTGGTTGCGCCCCTCGAAGTCCTCGGCATGGCACAGGACCATTCCCTCGGCTGTCAGAGCCGCCGAACATACGGCTGTCGTCGTATCTATATTCAATATTACTGCCATTCCTATTGCAAATCTATGTCGCAAAATTAGTAAAATTTCGCGAGTCGGCAAACATCAAATCGCAATTGACGCGCCGACCGCGCTGCAGCCCGCCGGTTGCGTTTATTTGGGCGCCTTTCTTTCGGGTATGAAAAAAAATGCGTATCTTTGCGGAATGTTACCGTTTTTGCTAAAACCTTACCTTAAAAAGGTGATCTGGGGTGGTTCGTCCCTTGCTGCTTTCAAAGGGCTCGGCTCTAAGCTCGACAGTGTCGGCGAGAGCTGGGAGGTATCGGCTATGCCCGGCCGCGAATCCGTGGTCGACTCCGGTGAGTTCGCCGGTATCAGCCTTGCCGATCTCAGCCGCAGCCATGGCCCCGAACTGCTTGGCAAAGCGACGTATGAGCGTACAGGAGGCGAGTTCCCGCTACTGATCAAATTCATTGATTCCGAGGACGATCTTTCAGTTCAGGTTCATCCGGGCGATGAGATTGCCCGCCGCCGTCATGGCTGCCTCGGCAAGTGCGAGATGTGGTATATAATAGCAGCCCGCGACGGCAGCCGCCTTGGCGCCGGCCTCTCCCGGCCTCTCGATCCCGACTCGTTTGAGAGTAGCGTTGCCGACGGATCGTTTATCGGAGCCATCGACTGGTACGACACACATCCGGGCGACACGTTCTATCTCCCTGCCGGCAGCGTGCATGCCATCGGACGGGGTAATCTTCTGCTTGAGATACAGCAGCCCAGCGACATAACATACCGCATATACGACTATGACCGCCGCGACGCGGCCGGAAATCTGCGGCCGCTCGCCGTAGGCGACGCCCGCGATGCCATCGACTATACCACCGGCCGCGACTACCGCGTGCACCCCGACGGCGAATACCTGCTGCGCGGCGAGCATTTCACCGTCAGGCGCCTCCGCGTCACTCCCGGTGCGCCTGGCGTGATCGTCTGCGACACGGTCACGGCCGTGACCGTCGTCGAAGGTTCGCTCACAGCCCTGTGCGGCACTCAGTCGCTTGAGGTCGGCCGCGGACATACACTCCTCGTCCCCGCCGATGCCCGTACGCGTCTTGAGGGCGACGCCACCGTCATTATAGTAAATCCCTGATATACCGCAACCATGGCAATTATCGAATACAGCAACGTCGAAATCCTCCGCAAAGAGCACGTCGTACTTAAGGATGTCACCTTTTCGGTCGCCGACGGCGAGTTCGTCTACCTTATCGGCCGCGTCGGTTCGGGCAAAAGCTCGCTGATGAAGTCGATATATGCCGAGGTGCCCGTCACGATCGGTTCGGCCCGCGTGTTCGATTACGATATGACGGCCATTCGCCGCCGCGACGTCCCCTTCCTTCGCCGCCGCATCGGCATAGTGTTCCAGGACTTCCAGCTCCTCACCGACCGTACCGTCTATTCCAATCTCGATTTCGTGCTCCAGGCCACCGGATGGACCGACCGTGCGCAGCGCGACGAGCGCATTGACAGCGTGCTGGCCCGCGTCGGCATGGCCAACAAGTCCTACAAGATGCCCCACGAACTTTCGGGTGGCGAGCAGCAGCGTGTCGTCATAGCCCGCGCGCTGCTCAACGATCCCGAGGTGATCCTCGCCGACGAGCCCACCGGCAACCTCGACCCCGAGACCGGCATGCAGATCGTGGGCCATCTCCACGACATCGCTGCGAAAGGCACCGCCGTGGTCATCGCCACCCACAACCATCAGCTGATCGACACATTCGGCGGCCGCGTCATGCGCATAGACTCTAAAAAACTCATCACAGACTGAAAAATGAAGGTACTTAAATTCGGAGGCACCTCTGTGGGCTCGCCCGACAGGATGCACCATGTGGCGCGCCTCGTGCGCGCCTCCGGCCGCAACGTCGTGGTGCTCTCCGCCATGGCCGGCACGACCAACACCCTGGTCGAGATCGCCGGCTATCTGTTCAAGCGCAACATTCCCGGCGCCCAGGAGACACTCAACACCCTCCGCGACCGCTATGCCGAAGTCGTCGGGGGGCTTTACACCCGCGAGGAGTCGCGCGTCAGAGCCCGTCAGATGCTTGAGCGCACTTTCAATCTTATCGCCCGCTTCTTCGACGGTGAGTTCACCGAAGCCGAGGAGAAGGAGGTCCTGGCCTGCGGCGAGCTCATCTCCGTGGCCCTGATGCAGTATTATTTCGAGGAGCAGGGTGTCCGCTCGGTGATTCTTCCGGCCCTCGACTACATGCGCACCGCCCAGGGCGGCGAACCCGACATGAAGTATATTTCGGCCCACCTGCGCCGCATGATCGACCTCGAGCCCGATGCCGACCTCTGGCTCACCCAGGGCTACATATGCCGCAATGCCTACGGCGAGACCGACAATCTGCGCCGCGGCGGCAGCGACTACTCCGCGTCGATCATCGGAGCCGTACTCGACGCCGACGAGATACAGATATGGACCGACATCGACGGCATGCACACCGGCGACCCGCGTTTCGTCAGCGGCACCCGGCCCGTCAAGCGCCTCCACTTCGAAGAGGCTGCCGAACTGGCCTATTTCGGCGCCAAGATCCTCCATCCGACCTGCGTGCTGCCGGCCAAACTCCACAACATACCGGTGCGCCTGCTCAACACCCTCGATCCGGCGGCCGAGGGTACCGCGATCGCCAATTTTCCACCCGACGGCACCATCAAGGCCGTCGCCGCCAAGGACGACATCACAGTCATCAAGATCAAGTCGGGCCGCATGCTCCTGGCCTACGGTTTTCTCCACAAGGTATTCGAGACCTTCGACACATTCAACACCGCCATCGACATGATGGCCACCAGCGAGGTCGGCGTATCCGTAACCGTCGACGACACGGGCCATCTGGCCGACATCGTCGACCGTCTCAAGGACTTCGGTACCGTCACGGTCGATTCGGGCATGGCGATCATCTGTGTCGTCGGCGACTTTACCGGCAACCGCGGCAGCGCCTACTGCTCGGCCGTGCTCGACGCTCTGGCCGATATCCCCGTCCGCATGATTTCCTACGGCGGCAGCAACTACAATATCAGCGTCGTTGTCCGCAGCTGCGACAAGGTCGACGCACTCAATAAACTCAACAATCACTTATTCTCCGAAAAATGATAAAACATATTGTTACTTTCAAACTCAAAGGCTCGCCCGAGGAGCGTCGCGAGGCCGCCACGCGCTTCGCGGCCGCGCTCAACGAGCTGCCCGCGCTCATTCCGGAACTACGCTCCATAGAGACCGGTGTCAACATCAACGACCGCGAGGACTGGGACGTGGTGCTCACCGCCACCGCCGACACCATGGCCGACGTTGCCGCCTATTCGGCCCATCCCGCCCATCTGGCGGCAGTCGCCATCATCGCCGGCTGCCGCGCCGAGCGTGCCTGCGTCGATTACCGGGTCTGATCGCGCCTCCCGCGCCGCGGATTGCACAGCACCCCGGCGGCGAACGCCGCGCCGATACCCAACCACGTCAATCCTGCCGAAGGCGGGGTTGACTTTTTTACACTTTCGGCCGCAGTCGCGATGCTGTCCGTTGAGGCCGTCCGTACTGCTGTCCTCATTTCGGCGTCCGAACTCGCCTTGATGCGCTCGGCCCTCACGGTTATGCGCCGCGCCGGTGAATCAGCATACTCGACCGTCACGACCGGCTTATCGAGCGTCACATGGCGGCGGATGGCGGCCGAATCGGCCGCCGCAAGCCTCTCGGTATGCCGCATTTCAGTCTTTTCAGCGCTATGCGCTGCAGTACGGCATCCCGTGGTGACCGCCAGCGTTGCTGCCGTCACCGCTACCGTTATTGATTTACGTCTCATACTCCGGCGTATTCGGCGGTTGCGTCAAACGAAGGGCACGCCTTGCGGGCGAAGTCGCGGTGGCTGCGGATCACAGCATGCGGATAGCGGCTGCGCAGGTCGCGCAGCAGTGTCAGCAGGGCACGGCGCTGCATCTCGGTGCGTGTATCTTTCGGCTGGCCGTGTGCGTCGGTCCCTCCGACGTAGGCCACACCTATCGAGCATCCGTTCAGCCCCTTGCAGTGGGCACCGTCTTCGTTTTCCATTCTTCCCGGCTCGATTTTTCCGTCAAGATCCACCACATAGTGGTAGCCGATGCAGCGGAAACCCTGCGATCGGTGATAGCGGTCGATGTCGGCGGCGCGGACATCGCGCCCGGCCGGTGTTGCGGTGCAATGCACTATTATATAGTTGATTGCACGCATTTTGTTTTCTCTGTTTTTCATACTAAAAGATAAATAGATAAAGATTTTTAATAAAAAATTTTGCCAAATCAAACTTTAGCATTAACTTTGCAACCGCAAACGGCGGGATAGCTCAGCTGGTTAGAGCGTCGGATTCATAACCCGGAGGTCCCGAGTTCAATTCTCGGTCCCGCTACAAAGCTTCGGTCACTTGGCCGGAGCTTTTTTTCTAATTCCGTCGGCAAAGTTACAACAAATATTTTGTTCACGCAATATTTCTTGCAATTTTTCTCAAAAAAATTGCAAGAAATAGCTATGGTAGCTAAAATAGCTATTGTAGCCGCATAGTTACTAAATTTTTCCGATCAGGTGGATCGGACATGATATTTATTTTCTCTTGTAGAGTCAACGGGTGGCGTAGCCGGGCGGGTTGCTTTGCGCATTTGTGAAAAAATGGGTAACTTTGCCGTATGATTCAGAATGTGCACGACAGTTGGGACAGAGAGCATCTCTGGCACCCCTATACTTCAACCATAGATCCTCTGCCGACCTATATGGTAGACAGTGCGGAGGGCGTCACTATCACCCTGGCCGACGGCCGGAAGCTGATCGACGGCATGTCGTCGTGGTGGTGCGTGATTCACGGCTACAACAATCCGCGGCTCAACGCGGCCGCCCGGGCTCAGCTCGAGAGGATGAGCCATGTGATGTTCGGCGGCCTGACACACCGCCCGGCTGTCGAGCTGGGCAAGATGCTGCTCGAGGTAGCTCCACCGTCGATGCACAATATTTTTTATGCCGACTCGGGGTCGGTAGCCGTCGAGGTGGCCATGAAGATGGCCGTGCAGGCGGCGATTTCGGCCTCGGGATCGCACGACAGGACCAACTTCGCCACGATCCGTTCGGGCTATCACGGCGATACGTGGAATGCGATGAGTGTCTGCGACCCCGTCACGGGTATGCACGGCGCTTTCGGGCCCGCGCTGCCGGTGCGCTACTTCGCGCCGCAGCCACGCTCGCGTTTCGGCGGCGAATGGGATCCGGCCGACATTGCGCCGGTCGAGGAGCTTTTCGAGAAGCACGCCGACGAGCTGGCGGCCTTCATTCTCGAACCGGTCGTACAGGGCGCCGGCGGCATGTGGTTCTATCATCCCGAATCCCTGCGCTGCCTGCGGCGCCTCTGCGACCGCTACGGCATCCTGCTGATTTTCGATGAGATAGCCACCGGATTCTGGCGCACGGGCAAGTTCTTCGCCTGGGAGCATGCCGGAGTCGAGCCCGACATCATGTGCATAGGCAAGGGTCTGACGGCCGGCTATCTGACCATGAGCGCCGTACTCACCACTCAGCAGGTGGCCGACACCATATCGCGCGGCGAAGCCGGAGTACTGATGCACGGCCCCACGTTCATGGCCAACCCGCTGGCCTGCGCCATCGCGATCGAATCGCTGCGGATGCTCCGCGAGAAGGACATGGGTGCCGTGGTGGCGCATCTTGAAAGCCGCATGAAGGAGGGACTGGCCCCTGCGGCCGCGCTGCCCAATGTCACCGACGTGCGCGTGCTCGGTTCGATCGGAGTGGTCGAGGTCGACCGTGCGGTCGACGTGGGCGAGTTTCAGAAGCGTTGCGTCGATGCCGGGGTCTGGATCCGCCCCTTCGGACGAAATGTTTACATAATGCCGCCGTATGTGATCGACGACGCCAGCCTCGGCCGTCTTATTGCGGCCACGGTCGAGCTCGTGGCCGGTATGCCGAAAAATTAAAATGATATGAACGTTGAAGAAGAACTCGGCCGGCTCAGCGCTTCGGGCAATCTGCGGTCCATCCCGGCCGACTCGTCGGAGTCGGCGGTCATCGATCTGTCGGCCAACGACTACCTCGGTCTGGCCGAGGATATTGAACTTCGCGAGCGGTTTCTGGCCGACCATGATGCCCGCACTCTGCTGATGACGTCTTCCGCGTCGCGTCTGCTGGCGTCGCGTCAGCGTTCGTTTGAGGCCCTGGAGCGGCTTTTGGCCGACAGCTACGGTTCGCCGGTGCTGCTATTCAACAGCGGCTACCACGCCAATACGGGCCTGGTGTCGGCCATCGGATCGGCTCCGTCGACCATTATCATCGCTGATAAACTCGTTCACGCCAGCATCATCGACGGTATGCGCCTGTCGGGCGCGCCTTTCGAACGCTTCCGTCACAATGATATCGCTCACCTTACCCGTCTGCTCGAAAAGCATGCTCCGGCCTACGCCAACGTGCTGATCATCGTCGAGAGTGTCTACAGCATGGACGGCGACAGCGCTCCGCTGGCAGCCATTGCCGAGATACGCCGCCATTGGCCTAACTCGATGCTGTATGTCGACGAGGCCCACGCTGTCGGCGCCGTCGGCCCGTGCGGCCTGGGACTTTGTGCAGCCGAAGGGCTGGCTGACAGTGTCGACGTGCTTGTCGGCACTCTGGGCAAGGCGCTGGCATCGTCGGGCGCGTTCGCCGTGCTGCGCGTTCGCCTGCGCGAGTATATGGTCAACCGTGCCCGCTCGCTGATCTTCTCGACAGCCCTGCCTCCGGCGTGCGCCGACTGGTCGGCGCTGACGTGGCGCCGCTCGCTCGAGGCCGATGACCTGCGCGCCCGGCTCCGCCATCTCGCCGAAGAGCTTGCCGCCGCCGTGCCCGGACCGTCCCCCGCATCGCATATCCGCCCGCTCGTGGTTGGCGATCCGCGGCGTGCCGTGGAGCTTTCCGCCCGGCTGCTCGCCGAGGGCTTCAAGGTGCTTCCGATCCGCACTCCGACCGTACCGCCCGGTACCGAGCGCCTGCGTTTCTCACTTTCGGCCGCGATCGATCCGGCCGACCTCCGACGTCTGGGCCGCGTACTGGCCTCATGCGGCCTATGAAGTGGCAGCTGGTCAGCGACACGGGTTCCGATCGCCTCCTGCTGATTTTTGCGGGGTGGGGGATGGACGCCGGCGTGTTCGCCGGCATCGGACGGCCCGGCTACGACGTTATGGTCGTGTGGGACTACCGTTCGTTCTACATCGACTGGAGCTGCACGGCCCGCTATTGCGAGATCTGCCTGCTGGCCTGGTCGCTGGGCGTCTACGCGGCTTCGCAGACCACCCATGCCATCGACTACAAGATCACCAGGCGCGTGGCCGTCAACGGCACGCCCGAGCCCATACACGACCGCTTCGGTATCCCCGAAGCTACCTATACGGGGACGCTCGACGCCCTGTCGGAGCGAACGCTGGCCAAATTCTACCGACGCATGTGCGCATCGCGCGAGGATTTCGAGCGCTTCGAGGCCGCGAGGCCCTCGCGCCCTGTAGAAGAGCTTAAAGATGAGCTCCGGGCCGTGGCCGACCGCCTGCTGCTCAGCGTTCCCGCTTCGGCGCGCTGGGACGTGGCCGTCGTGAGTCTCGACGACCGCATCTTCCCGCCGCACAACCAGCGGCGCGCCTGGGCCGCAGCCGGCGTCCCCGTCGAGGCCGTACGCAGCGGCCATTATCCTGATTTCCGCAGCATTGTCAGCCACCACTTTGTCGACAAGCGTCGTATGAGTTCGCGATTCGACGCAGGCATGGCTACCTACGGTACCCATGCCGCCGTGCAGACTCAGGTGATCGACCGGCTGCTCGCAATGGCCCGTGGCGCGGGGCTCATCCGGCGCCTGACAGCGGAGCCGGCGCAGATTCTCGAGATCGGCAGCGGCAGCGGCATCCTGTCGCGCCGCATAGCCGAGCTGGCACCCAAGGCCAGTCTGACGCTATGGGACCTCGCCGCCGGCCGTCCCGAGGGACTGCCCGAGTCGGTTCGCTTCGTCAGCTGCGACGCCGAGTTGCAGATCGGCGCCCTCGGCCCCGAATCGCTCGATTTCATCTTCTCGTCGTCGACGATGCAGTGGTTCAACTCGCCCGGCCGCTTTCTGGCCGGATGCGCCCGCGCCCTGCGCGCCGGCGGCTATGCGCTGCTTACGACCTATGTCCGCGGCAACATGCACGAGATTTCCGACATCACCGGCGTGTCGCTGCCGCTGCTCGAACCTGACAGCCTGCTCGCCATGGCCTCGGCGCGTTTCGCCGTGGTCGACAGCCTGCGCTTCGAGCGCGACCTCGATTTCGAATCGCCCGTCGAGGTGCTCCGCCATCTGCGGCTCACCGGCGTAGACTCGCTCGGCACCGACAACCCCATGCGCCTGGTCCGGCGCTATCCCATGATGCTCGACGGGCGGTATCATCTCACCTACCGGCCCATGATTTTAATTCTTCAGAAGCAATGAGCAGAGTATTTTTCTTATCCGGCATCGATACCGACGCCGGCAAGACCTACGCCACGGCCTATCTGGCCCGCATGTTCATGGACAAGGGCCTGAAAGTGGCGACACAGAAATTCATCCAGACCGGCTGCCGCGAGTTCTCGGAGGACATCGAGGCCCACCGCCGCCTGCTCGGCACCGGACCGCTGCCCGAGGATCTGGACCACACCACCGCTCCGGTCATCTTCACCTATCCGGCTTCGGCCCAGCTCGCGGCGCGCATCGACGGCCGCGAGATCGATCTCGACGCCATTGACCGCTCTACGGCCATTCTCGCCGACCGCTACGACGTAGTGATCGTCGAAGGTGCCGGCGGCCTGATGGTGCCCATCACCGACGAATTCCTGACCATCGACTACATCGCCTCGCGTAAGCTGCCGGTCGTACTCGTCACCAACGGCGTCCTCGGCTCGATCAACCACACGCTTCTGTCGCTCGAAGCCATCGCCTCGCGCGGCATCGAGCTCGCCGCCGTCATCTACAACAAGCATTTCGATACCGACGCCGTCATCGCCGCCGACACCCTCGGCTTCATCCGCCGCCACCTCGCCCGCCGCTTCCCCGCCGTCGAACTGATCGAAATGCCAAGCTTCCCCGCCAAGTAATCAATACGTGGAAAAATTTCGATAAAAAAAGTTAAAGCGGATACCAATTTGGTATCCGCTTGTTATCTTTGCAGAAAATTATAAATATTTTAGTTATGGAGATAATAAGTGCAAGAGATTTTAGGGCTAATCAGTCGGCCGTGTTGGCAAAGGCAAAGAAAGGGGAATCCGTTCTTCTGACTTCAAGGTTAGGGATGTTTAAGATAACACCTGTTACTGAGGAAGACACTCTTACTTCCCGGATATGTGAAGGATTGAGGGAAGTTAAAATGATTGAGGAAGGCAAACTTCCGCGCCGCTCTATAGAAGATTTGCTGAATGAACTTTAATGTAATTCTGACCTCTCGTTTCGAGAGATCTTTTAAACCTCTTGCCAAAAGGCACCGTTCGCTGAGGCAGGATATTTTGGATTTCGTAGCTTCGCTTAAATCAAATCCTTTTCAAGGCGATGAACTTTCGCCCGGCATTCGAAAAATTCGTATGTCTATTACATCAAAAGGTCGCGGAAAATCAGGCGGAGCAAGAGTAATAACATATACCGTAGTAGCTACTGAAGACGAAGGCAACGTATATCTGTTGGATATTTACGATAAGGCAGATTCATCTACAGTAGAAGTCTCAGTGATAAGAAAAGTGGTAGAAGAACTTGGACTTTCAAAATAGCTGTTCGGTTGATAATGAAAAAAATCGGCGGCGCCGGGGAGGCGTCGCCGAAGTGTACCCCCGAGGAGAATCGAACTCCTATTTAACGTTTAGGAAACGCTTGTTCTATCCGTTGAACTACAGGGGCGGGAGTATCAACAGTGCAAAGTTAGCGATTTTTTTGCGTCTGCCGAAAGTTTTCGCGGTAAAATCTGCGGCCGTCGGCCATTTGGCTGAGGGCGCGGCTTAGCCCGGCCTGGTGCAGGCGACTGAGCCGCAGTGCCTTGAGTAGAATGCGGGCGCGTGCCGTGCGCGGGTATGCCGCGGCGATATAGAAGCCGAACGAGCGCAGCTGGCCGTCGGGCAGGGTGGTGCGGGCGGCGTGGGGCGTCTCCGTGTGTCGACCTATGACGACCGGCTCGAAGCGGCAGACGGCTCCGCGGCGGCGTGCGCCGAGCAGTAAATATTCGTCCTCGCCTGAGGTGATCGGTTCGGTGCCGGGCCCGATAAGTGGTTCGAAACGCAGGTCATTCAGGGCGCCTCGGCGGCGGAATGCCAGTTCGAAGATCGGAAGTTCGACCGTGCCGCACCAGAGCCCGCGGGGCATGCGGCGGCTGATGTCGAGCCCTGCCGCAGGGTAGGGCTTGGCCGGGCGTCCGTCGGCGTCGGCATACGCGCACATTATCAGGTCGGCTTCAGGATGGTCTTCGAACGTGCGGACGAGGGCCCGCAGGCCGTCGGGGCTGTAGGCCATGTCGTCGTCGGCGTTGAGGATGATGTCGGCCCGGCAGTGCTCCAGGGCGTTGTTGCGGTTGGCCGAGAGGCCGCTGGCGTCGGTCCGCACGACTTCGATGTCGGCCCGGGCGGCGATTTCCGGCGGTACGGGGGCGTCGCCGTGCTGCTGCCACGAGATGACGTAGCGCACGCCGTCGACGCGCGGCAGCCGCTCGGGGTCAAGCCGTAGCAGGGCGTCGGGACGCCAGGTAGCCATTGCCAGATCGAGTGTCATAGGCGTGAGGTCCAGGCGTTGAGGAACCGGCGGGCAACCACGGCTCCGTCGTTGTGCTCGGTGACGAAGCGGCGCGAGTCGCGCCCGAGTCCGCTGAGCCGTTCGGGGTGTTGGACAAGGGCGCTGAGTGTCTCGACCGTGGCGTCGAGCGTCAGCGGAGCGTTGACAATCGGGCGGTTGGACTTCTCGCCGATGAAATCGTAGAATTCGGGCTCGCCGCCGCTGACGGTGACCAGGCCGCGCGCCATGGCCAGCATGGCGTTGGTGGCGGGCGAGTAGCTGTAGATCTGGTCGAGAACCACATGGCTGCCCTTCATGCGGCCCACGTACTCGCCGTAGGGAACGTTCTCGACGATGCTCAGGCGGCAGCGGCCGGGATATCGGCCGCAGACGGCGCGGGCGGCTTCCTCGAGGATGCCGGTGCCCTTCTCGGCCAGGCGCCCCAGGTGGCGGCCCAGGAAAAATTCGACGCATTCGGGGCGGTCGGGTATGACGTACTGCTCCAGTGCACCAGTGTCGATGGGGATGCCGCCGTAGCTGACGCGGTCGGGGCCCAGGAAGCGCTCGGCCGCCACATGGTATTCGTAGAGGCCCGACACGACACCGTCGACGCTGCGGTAGACGTATTCGTCGAAACGGCGGACCTTCGGGTCGAGCCAGGCGCGGATTGACGCAGGATCCTCGAGCGCGTAGGGTGCCGGGCGCTCCCCGATGCGGTATTCGGTGTAGCGCAGCGGCGACTTAGGATCGAGCGCCTCGGCCAGATACACGGCGTCGGTGCCGGCCGCGGTGAGGAACACCGAGCGGTTCTCGCCCCGGAGCCGGTCGAAAAAATAGCGCAGCAGCCGGGGCTTCAGCGCCAGAAAGTGGGGATTCTGCAGCGCCACGATGTCGTAGCCGCTCATCCGGCGGTGCAGCGTGTGGCGGCAGCGCCAGGCCAGCCGCAGGCCGCCGAGCTTGCCGGGGCGGCGGCTTAGGTCGATGTCGCGCTCGGTGCTCTGGAAGCCCGAGCCCGACGACATCAGCGTCACATCGTGGCCCAGGGCGCGCAGCGACCGCGCCAGCTGGTTGTGCATGTTGCTGTAGTCGCCGATCAGCAGGATTCGGTATGTAGGTGCGACGTTGCTCATATGTCTGCAAAGATACGCCAAAAGAGCGGAATCTACAAGCCGGCGGCGAGCGATTCGTAGAGCGCGATGTATTTAGAATAGTTGGCCGTGCGGCCGAAGCGCGCGGCCACATTGGCCCGGCAGGCCTCAGGCGAGAAGCGCCGGCGGTCGGCAACCACGGCTTCGACGGCCCGGGCAGCTGCCTGTGCATCGCATACGGGTACGGCAATACCGGTGTCGGGCGCAATGGTCTCCGGACAGCCGCCGACGGCGTACATCACTACCGGTGTGCCGCAGGCCTGCGCTTCGAGCGACACCATGCCGAGTGTCTCGCCGCGCGAGAGGCTCACCAGCACGTCGGCCGCGGCGTAGTGGCGGCGCAGCTCGGCGGCGTCCGCGACGCGTCCGATGCCTTCGATGCCGTCGGGTAGCGAGGATATCTGCCGACGGTTCAGACCGATAAGACGAATGCGCCAGTGCGGGGGCAGATATCTGCGCAGCTTCGAGAAGTCGTCGAGCCCCTTGCGCTGCTCCCAGTTGTAGGCCACGCCGAGCGCGAGCGGCCGGCCGTCGCTGTGCGGCGGCAGCGGATACTGCTCAGCGACGGGGAGTTCGACTCCGTTAGTGATGACAGTGACCGGATACTGCCCCAGAACCGACCCCGGCAGCTGCCGGGCCACCCACTGCGACACGGCTACAAGATGCAGCCGGTCAAGGCCGGCGAAGGCTTCGCGCTTGGTGCGGAAATTGGCCCGGGCGCGGCTCAGGAACAGCGAGCCCGGATAGACACCGCGGCGCGGACATCCGCCGCAGCCGCGGGCGAGTCCATTGCAGCCTTCGGCATCGAAAAAGGCGCAGTGGCCAGTCAGCGGCCACAGGTCGTGGAGCGTCCACACCACCGGAATGCGGCTCTCGCGCAGGAAGTCGAAGAGCAGGGGATAGTGCAGATAATAGCCGTGGATGTTGTGAAGCTGTATTACGTCGGGCCGCAGATCATTTATCAGGGCGATGAGGCGCCGCGTCGGGCCGGCCGAGTGAAGCCCGTGGCGGTCCGCCACACGTGTCATGGCACCATGCCATGACACGGAAAGTGTCGTTGCCAGTCGGTGCCGGCTCGCCGGGTCGAAATCAGCGGCAATCGGTCCGGGGCGCCCGTAGGCCACGTGGCAGTCCCAGCCGGCGGCCGTAGCCATCCGGTCGATGTCGTCGGCGATGAGCCCGGGCGCCGTGCGCCCCACCGTCGTATTAATCTGCAGCAGCCGCTTCATCATATGCTCTTCGCGAGGGTCAGGGCCAGGGAGCGCAGAGCGGGGAGGTCGGCGCGGTGCAGGCGGCTGTGGATCGTGAGGGGCGGCGCTACGGGTTTCATGTCTTTCATGCCGGCGAGGGCTTCGGACATGAGGCGGCCGGCGACCGGTGCCCAGGAGCCGTTCTCGATCAGGGCGACCGGGCGGCCGGCGAGGCGTTTGCTCTCGAGATGTGCAAGGAATTCGTGCATGGCCGGGAACAGACCGCCGTCGTAAGTCACCGAGCACAGGGCCAGGCGGCTGAGGCGGAACGCCTCGGCCACGGCGTATGACACGTGGTGGCGGCACAGATCCATCAAGGTGACTTCGCCTGCGCCGGCGGCGTCGAGTTCGGCTGCAAGGCGCCGGGCTGCGTCGGCCGTGCCTCCGTAGATCGAGGCGTAGGCTACCAGGACGCCTTCCGTCTCGGGCACGTATCGGCTCCATTTGTCGTAGAGCTGCCAGTATCGGGCGAGATTATCGGTCAGCACGGGGCCGTGGAGCGGCGCCACCGTGGAAAAAGGCTGTCCCGTGAGTTTTTTCATTACAGCCTGGACGCTCGCGCCGAAGCGTCCGACTATGTTGGTGTAGTAGCGTCGCGCCTCGGCGTCCCAGGCCTCGGGGTCCGACGACATGGCGAAGGAGCCGAAAGCGTCGGCCGAGAAGAGGACGCCATCGGTCGTGTCGAGGGTCATCATCACCTCGGGCCAGTGGACCATCGGTGCGGTGAAGAAGCGCAGCTGCGTGCGCCCGGGCGAGAGTGCGTCGCCGTCGGCCACGATGTCGCAGCGCGGGCTGAAATCAATCTCCTCGAAGTAGTTGGCCAGCATGGCGGCCGCCTTGGCCGTGCAGGTGATGCGAATGGCCGGGAAGCGTGCTATCAGCGCTTCGATCGAGCCTGAGTGGTCGGGCTCCATGTGTTGCACTATCAGGCGCCGGGGTTGGCGTCCGGTCTCCGCCACCGCCCGGTCTACGGCCTCGAGCCAGTCGGCGCAGCGGCGCGCGTCGACGGCGTCAATAATTGCCGGCTGCTCATCGTCAATGAAATACGAGTTATATGAAATGCCGGCAGTCAGCGGGTACTGACCTTCGAAGAGGTCGAGGTTGTCGTCTTCGGCCCCTATGAACCGGATATTGGGTGCGATCGATTTCATCAGGATTTCAGTTATGTGGGTTTTACGGTGCAAAATTACTGAATTTTTCTGAATCGGCCATATGTCCGCTATCGGCCGGTTGTCCGGAAACGGACAGTTTGCAAAAATATCATTTCGCTTGATTACAGAGTTTTATAACTTTGGCACGCCTTTTGGGGTAAATACGGGCATAAAACGAACAGCACGATACAATGGACAGAACGATAAGTAAAAGTGAAACCCTCCGCCGCCGTTACCGGCGCATCGCAGCCGCTGCCGTGGCGGTGACTGCTGCAGCCGGTGCCGTCGTAGCGGTAAATGCGCTCATGGCTCCGACGGTCGACGCCTCCGCGCTGAAGCTGGCCGACGTCGACCGCGGCGACATCGACGTGACCGTCACGGGATCCGGCCGGATCGAACCCGCGTTCGAGGAAGTTATCAATTCGCCTCTTTCAAGCCGGGTGGTCGAGATCTACCACCGCAGCGGCGATGTGGTGGAGGCGGGTACGCCGTTGCTGCGCCTCGACCTCGACGCGGCCCGCACCGACTACGACAGCCGACTCGACGAGCTGGCCATGCTGCGGCTGCAGCTGTCGCAGCTGCGGGCCAACAACCGCACCCGCACCGCCGAGTTGCGCAAGCAGATCGAGGTCGCGCGCATGAAACTGCAGCGGCTCGACGCCGAGCTGGTCAACGAGCGCTATCTCGACAGCATCGGCAGCGGCACCACCGACCGCGTGCGCGAGGTGCAGTTCAACCGCAACGCCGGCCGCCTCGAACTCGAGCAGCTCGAGCAACAGCTCGCCAACCAGACCGACGTGATGGCAGCCGACGAGCGGCTCAAGCAACTCGAGATAGAGATCAAGGAAAAGGCCGTCAGTCAGCAGGCGCGGATGCTCGGCGACGCCGAGATACGTGCCCCGCGCCGAGCCACCGTCACGTCGATCGCCGACCGGCTTGGCTCTACAGTAGCCGCCGGGCAGCAGGTGGCTGCGATCGCCGACCTGGGCCACTATCGCATCGACGCCCGCTTTGCCGATATCCATGCCACCGATCTCCGGGCGGGTGCCCGTGTCCGTGTGACGGTCAGCCGCCGGGCGCTCGACGGCTTTGTCAGCTCGGTGGCTCCCACCGCCCGCGACGGGATGCTCGACGTGACGGTGACTCTCGAATGCGACAGCGCCGACGTGCTGCGGCCGGGGGTGAAGGCCGATGTGGCCGTGTCGAACGGCTTGCGTGCCGGCGTGGTGCGCATCCCTAACACAGCGTTCTACACCGGCGCCGGCGACTACCGGCTGTACGTGCTTGCGCCGGGATCAGACGAACTCGTGGCCCGCAGGGTGAAGCTCGGCGCCGCAGGCTACGATTTTGTCGAAGTGGTGTCAGGCCTCGCGCCGGGCGAAAGGATAGTGACTTCAGGCACTGACCGCTTCGGCAAGGAAAACAGAGTGAAAATCAAGAATTAAAAATTCGGATTTATCAT
>CAJJQT010000003.1 GCA_905193995.1 uncultured Porphyromonadaceae bacterium
GAAGCTGCGGCGCGGCCATCAGCCGCACCGACATCCCGGCTACCGCCGCCAAAAGCAGGGCCGCAAGCCGCGCCCTGATCAGACCTGTCCGTTTCATGATATTGATTCTTCGGTAACTGCGTGGCAAAGTTAGCAAAAATACGCGAAGAACCCTCAGCCCGGCGGCTCAATAACTGAACCGTTTCGGACAAATCATGCAACATTTCGCCCTTTAAAATTGCGGCGACTTTTGGAAATAGGAAGCGAGCTTGTCAACGCCTTCTTTATGCTTGGCTGAATTCTTGGTTTTGAGTTTTGCAATATTATTCAGCTTCCATCTTACAGAGGGATAGTTGCTCAAATCCCCGGCGCAGCATTTGCTCCAGTCAGGATTGCCTTCCTCAAATGATATTAAGAACACCTTATCCTCCTCAGTCAAACCGTGATTGACCACCTCAATCAGATTTAATCTTGCATTTTGGTAATCCTCGTAACTGAATGGCCCGTCGGTCATCCCTTTGAACTGTCTGTCGAGTGCATCCCGTTGATCAATCGGATTGGGATTCAGGGATTCGACGATTGGCTTATCACTTCCCAAGAGACATAGCATAAAGCCATTCTTCACGGCTCTGAAGTCGTCAGAAGTTATCCCTCTGCAATCAAACAGATCTCGCGGATGCTGACGGCTGAGGGCAGCCGCAATCTTTCCGCCATAAAGCTGGCTCCACGGCACGATATTGGCAAAGCAACTCATGCCAAATTCCGACTTAGCTTTTTCGCAAAGTTGCATCTTTTCGGTATCGCCTATAATTCCTCTTTTGGTTCCGTTGACCTCAATCTTGATTGTAGTTCCGTCTTTGGTACACTGCAATTTCCATACATCCGGCTTATGGATTACACGGATTCCGGGAACAGCCTTCTCTATTGCCGATTTTAGTGCCGAAAGATGTGAGTTGATGTTCGCAAGACTCATGTTTCGGTCCTCTAACGGTGTATATGTAATATCTATTCAACCGAGTACCTCGGAAGGTTTCTGTGGAAAAGATTTATCGCAGTTCCGCCATGCACGGCGAAATCCTTTATCTTGAAAACGAGCGGCATCACTCTGACAAGAAGAGCAACCTGTCTGCGGTATATATCATTCATAATCATTCAGTTCTTTAGGGACGGTTATGCGATATTTTGAGATATATACTCCATTGTCGACGAGCTTTAGTTTGGAATCCGTCAATCCTAATTTACCAGTATCAAGCATATCAAACCAATAATGTCCGGCTTTCTCGGCCATATACAGAAACATTCTTTTTACGCGCTGGCTCGATGTGTTTTCAAGCGCGGACTGAACTTTCACTGGATCAAGTGATGTCAGCTGCTCCATTATATAGTACAGATCCATATAATTATAGTGATCCGGCACGAGATGCAGACATTCCAGAAATGCCTGCTCCGGCGACGATATTATTATGGGGTAACCGTTTCTGTCAAGAGATTGGGTCTCAGGATTCTTAAAGATGCCCGTATGAAAAGGCACTATCGTCATGTCAAACTTGTCACTTCTCACCCAATCATCGACGCTGCTGTTCCTAAAAGCGACCATTAGTCGAGGTTTACCCATCGGCACGTAATGGTTGAATCCGAGAAGTTCAAGGGCGGAATGAGCAGCTATCCGTGCATTGTTACCGGTCTGATGTGTATAGCTGTAAACGGCAGCCAAAGCAGACAGTTTGTCATTCTTTCTATACATAACCCCACGCGACAAACTTTCAATCCATCCGGAGTCCCGGTATCTCTTTATGAGTTGAGCGGAGTATCCCTCTTTCCGAAGCCAAGCGGCAAATAGAAGTCCGCCCGGAACAGCATCGGTAAGCAGTCGGTTGATTTTTGATGTTGCTACTACACTCATAGTTGATTATATTATTAAAATATCAACTGCAAAATTAGTAATAATGTTAGAAATAGCAAACCACTTTAGCAAAAAAGCATCCGGCTTTATATTGGTAAAGCCGGATGCTTATAGTGGAGATGGAGGGACTTGAACCTTTCACTCCAAATGCAGTTATATCAATGATTTAGATATGGGGCATCAGCAAGTGGTAACGAGATGGTAACGGAAAACTCCGTATCTCTCGACGGCTCTCTTGCCGTTACTGAAATGAGGTATTCAGGTAATGCAAAGTTAGTAAAATATTCTCTGAGAATCAAGTCAGAAGGTTCGTTTTAACGATTCTTATGTCGAATGTTAACACTATCAGCGGGACGCAAATGCAGGCTCAAGAATCTCCAGCTCAAGTGCAGATTCTATTTTGGAGATAGTTTCGATCGAGACAGCGAGAGATTAACTCGGTCAGACATAGTTTAGCTAAAGGTTGAGCGGGCTACCGGGTTGTCGGCCGTTAGGCCATCAAAAGGCGACGGTTCAACCGAAGCCGACCACAGCACCCAAAGCCTGAGAATAAATCAAGGTTCAAACCAGTCATTTTTACCTCTAAATCCTGGAAGAGAACAATAATTAATACGTCGAAAATCCTATTGATGATATGATGAACAATCAAGACTGTCATGTCAATAGAGTGGAATAGCTGGAATTATTCAATGAACAAGTTCTTAGTTGCGTGGCTTCTGAATTTTTATTCTGCAGGCCAGAAGTTTCATAATTTTTGTCTAAATTTGCACCGAAATTACTCAATTGACATTATGATACTACAATTCGGAGTTTTGTTTGCATTTCTCGCCATTGGCGATTTTCTTGTTAATCTCACAGGCATTCCGATTCCGTCAAGCATTATCGGCATGGTGCTCTTGTGCGCATCGCTCAAATTGGGAATTGTAAAGCTGGGATGGGTGGAAAGACTTTCCGGTTTCCTTGTGCATAATCTCGGATTCTTCTTTGTGCCCGCAGGTATCGGTCTTATGAATTGTCTCGGGATTATCGCCGACCAATGGATTCCAATAGTTTTCGCCACAGTCATAAGCACATTCATAATCATTGCTGTTACAGGTTGGGTTCACCAGCTTGTGCGCTCCGCTTCTTCCAAGTTAACTCATAAATTCGCAAAGGAGGCTGAATAATGGATTTCCTGCAAAACAAATTTTTTCTCATAGCCCTTTCTTTCGGCTTCTACCTCGGCGCGCAGCTCCTTCAGAGACGCACAGGAATAAAGCTGCTCAATCCTATCCTGATTGCAATAGCTGCAATGATTGTTTTCCTTCTTATATGCGATATCGACTACGATACCTATAAAAAGGGAGGTGAATACATCGACTTCTGGCTCAAGCCTGCGGTGGTTGCCCTCGGTGTACCTCTCTACAAGCAGCTTTCGTCCATAAAACGGCAACTTCTTCCGCTCCTGCTGTCAGAACTTGCAGGATGTGTTGCCGGTATTGTAAGCGTAGTACTTCTCGCCGATTTATTCGGTGCCGCTCGTGAAGTTGTCATCTCGCTTGCGCCAAAGGCGGTCACAACACCCATAGCCATGGAGATCTCAAATGCCATGGGAGGTATTGCACCCCTCACTGCTGCGGTGGTAGTGGCCACCGGGATTTTCGGAGGAATGACCGGGTTTAAAATTGTAAAGATAAGCCATATCCATTCGCCCATTGCAGGTGGCTTGTCTATCGGTACGGCAGCACACGCTGTAGGCACCTCCGCAGCTATGGAACGCAGCGAACGCTTTGGTGCATTTTCATCAATAGGGCTGACACTAAACGGTCTCTTCACTGCTCTTCTCGCTCCAATGATTCTGGGGCTGCTCGGGTATTCCATGTAGAACATAGTAACGAATAGCCGTCCGTGGCGGTCTTTTTGTCCGATGACGATCCTGAGTCGTCATTTTTAGGCACGAACCTTTAGCTCGCTGCAACTTGATTGTAGCAAAAACCGCAGAATTGATTGATATTCTGCGGTTTGTCTTAATTATGTCTTGCGTCGTCCGGAAGGTGTCCGGAACACTTAGTGGAGCTGGAGGGACTTGAACCCTCGTCCAAACGCGGAACTAATGTGCTTTCTACGTGCGTATTCTTCGGTTGGTTTTCGTGTCGCAGCAGGCCGAAGACGACCAACCGTGACCTTATCCTCTGAAATTTCGGACGACCGCCCGAGGCTGCGGCTGTCCTATTCCCCAAATCTTACACCGCCTGATCGACAAGCCAGGGGACAGGGGCTGTCGGGCGATGTCTCGTCCCTGCGACTGTCGCGGGGATTAAGCTGATCTACTGTACTTCAATCAAGCAGCGAGAGCGAAGTTGTTTTCGCCAGTTAAATTGTTCGATGTCAGGATTAAAGAGGCTGACCACCATTGCTCTGCACGCTTACACACCACCTCTACACGCTGTCAAAACCAGTCAGCCCCATTTCGGTTGATGCTTAAAAGCTTGCAAAGATAACACTTCGCAGGCTTTTTTCGATGAAAGAATCCAAGGATTTAAGATTATTTAAGGATCAGGCTGTAAGTTCAGGCGGCAGAATGGGCATGGCGCCTTTCTTGGTGCAGACGAAAGCGGAGGTCTCGACGGCCTTGCAGTGTGCTTCGGCGACGGTCTTGCCGCGGAGGATGGAGGCGATGAATGCTGCGGTGAATGAATCGCCGGCGCCCACAGTATCGGCGACTTCAACGGTGGGCGTAGGCTGGAAGGAGACAGTACCCGGGGTGAAGACGTAGCTGCCGTTGATGCCGCAGGTGAGGATGAGCATTTTCAGGTTGTACTTGCCCAGCAGAATCCAGCACTTGTCCTGCAGGTCGATGCCCGGATAGCCGAACATGCGGCTGATGGTGACGAGCTCCTCGTCGTTGATCTTGAGGATGTTGCAGCGCTTCATCGAGTTGCAGAGGATCTCCTTGTTGTAGAAGCCCTGACGCAGGTTGACGTCGAACACCACAAGCGAGTCGGGATCCTGGGGCATGGCGTCGAGGAAGAGGTTGATGGTCTTGCGCGACACGATGTTGCGCTGGGCCAGCGAGCCGAAGCAGACGGCCTTGGTGCGCTGGGCGAGGTTTTCGAGCATGGCGGTGTAGGGGATGTTGTCCCAGGCCACGTTTTCCTTGATGTCGTACTGCGGGATGCCGGCCTGGTCGATCTCGACCTGGACTGTGCCGGTCGGGTAGGGAACGGTGGCGATGAGGTGGTTGAGGCCCTTCGAGGTGAAATTCTCGATGATCTCGTCGCCGAGTGCGTCCTTGCCGACAGCGCTGACTACGGCCGACGGCAGGCCGAACTGGCTGACGTGGTAAGCGAAGTTGGCGGGTGCGCCGCCTATTTTTTTGCCTTCGGGCAGCACGTCCCACAGTGCTTCACCCATGCCGACTACGATGTTTTCCATTGTTATATTGTATTTGGTTTTAGGGAGGTGGTTATTTCTTGATTATGAGTGTGTAGTAGATCAGGTAGGCTACACCGGCGACCATCACGGCCACAGCGCCGTGCTGGCCTACAGCGTCGGCTGCATAGCCCATGGCCAGTGGGAAGACAGTGCCGCCGAAGAGGCCCATGATCATCAGGCCTGATACTTCGTTCTTTTCGCTTGGCGATGCGAGCAGGGCCTGTGCGAAGATGATCGAGAATACGTTGGAGTTGCCGAAGCCTACGAGGGCGATGCCGGTATAGAGCAGCGACAGATCATGTCCGAAGTAGAGAATGGCCATGCCGGCAAGCATCATCATAACGCTGATGCCGAAGAACGTGCGCGATGCGAGCACGCGGAGGATGAAGGCGCCCAGGAAGCATCCGGCCGTACGGAAGATGAAGTAGATGCCGGTGGCGAAGCTGGCTTCCTCAAGCGGAAGTTCCAGCCGCTCCATGATGATCTTGGGGGCGGTGGTGTTGGTGCCCACGTCGATGCCCACATGGCACATGATGCCAAGGAAGCAGAGCAGGATGAACGGCCGCCCGAGTAGCTTGAGGCATTCACCGACGCCGGAAGCCTTGTCGGGACGCTCTTCCTCGATAGGCGTTGCGCCGAGGATGGCAACCGAAAGTACCGACACGACGGCGTAGATCAGGAACAGGATGCGCCACGACAGTCCGAATGTCGGCATGAGGGTGGTGGCCCCCCAGGCAGCGATGATCGGAGCGAGGAAGGATGCGATGGCTTTGACGAACTGACCGAAAGTCAGCGTAGAGGCCAGTTTGTCGCCGGAAATGAGGTTGGTGACGAGCGGATTGAGTGAGGTCTGCATGATGGCGTTGCCGATGCCAAGCAGCGAGAAGGCCACGAGCATGAACCAGTAGCTGTCGCCGATGATCGGAATGACCAGCGACACGGCGGTCACGGCCAACGAGATAAGCACTGTGTGCTTGCGGCCGATCTTGTTCATCAGCATGCCGGTGGGCACAGAGAAGATCAGGAACCAGAAGAATACGAGCGACGGAAACAGATTGGCCTGCGAGTCGGTCAGGCCGAGATCTTTCTGTACGTAGTTGGATGCCGTTCCGACCAGGTCTACGAACCCCATGGCGAAGAAACAGAACATCACCGGAATGATCTGCAGCAGTGAGCTTTTGCCTGTGGCGGTCATTGTCTTTGTATTATTCATTTTCAGTGAAAGGGTTTTAGGCTGTTAGTGTTTGAGTTCGATGGGGCAGATGTTCAGGCCCGATACGCGGCCCTTGTTGCCGCTGACGCGCAGGGTGGTATAGGGTGCTTCGGGGAATACGGTGTTGGTCATGGCGAAGTGGCCGTCGTCGCCGAAGGCTTCGATGCTCGAACGGTCGATGTAGAGGTCGAGGCGGAGTCTGCCGCCCTCGTTGTAAGTGGGCGCGACAGTCGTGGCCGGGAAGTCCTGCGAAAAGTCGGACCGTCCGCTGTGCGTGCGGTCCATTGCGAAAGTCGCTGTGGACGGGTCGTATGTCATGGCGACGCTTTCGCCTGCCGGATTTGAGAGGGTGAGCGTGACGGGCTGGCTGTCGCGGGGATCAATGTCGAGCGAGATGACGCAGATGCCGTCATTGGCAACAGGCAGAGCGAAGCTGCGGCCTTTGGCCGAGATGCCGAACGATGCGTTTTTAGTCAGAGGCTTGCCGGCGAGGGCCTTAACCTCGGGCGAGGGTGACGATGCCACGTACCATTTGCCATCGTCCGAGAAGAGTCTCAGGTCGCGCGGCAGAGTGTTGGCGCTGCGGTACTGGAGTGTGGGGACTTCGGCCGCATACTGCCAGTTGCTCATCCAGCCGAGTGCCACGCGGCGGCCGTCGGGCGCGTCGCTCCATGTGACGGTGGCGTAGTGATCCTTGCCATGGTCGAGCCAGCGAGTCTCGACGTTGCCTGCCGAGTCGGTGTCGGCAGTGAATCGGATGCCGTCGAAGTCGCCGACGAAGTACTGAGTGGCGCTGCCGCCGAAGGGGCCGCCGGGGTTGATGTTGCACAGAAGCACCCATTTCGAAGTGCCGTCGGGTGCTGTCAGTTCAAAAAGGTCGGGGCATTCCCACACCCCGTCCTGGGCTGCGATGCCTTTGCCGAACGAGCTGAGCTGTTGCCACTCTTTGAGGTCTTTGGAAGCGAAGAACAGCATCTCCTTGTCGAGCGCGTGCGCCAAAGCCATGATCCATTGGCCTGTGGGCCCGTGGTAGAAGATCTTCGGGTCGCGGGCCTCGGATTCTAGAGTCAGCACAGGATTGCCGGGATATTTCGTGAAAGTGTAGCCGCCGTCAGTGCTTGTGGCAAGGCTCTGGCGCTGAGTCTCGGCCGCGGCGGTGTACATTGCCACGACTGCGTCGGACCCGAGTCCGAAGCTATTGACTGTGTCGACAGCGGCGCTGCCGCTGAATATGGTCCCGAGGCCGTCGGGGGCTATGGCTATGCCGTGGTGCTCCCAGTTGACCAGATCGGTCGACGTAGAGTGGCCCCAGGTCATGTTCTGCCACTTCGATCCGTAGGGGTTCCACTGATAGTAGAGGTGCCATACGCCGTCCTTGTAGAACATGCCGTTGGGGTCGTTCATCCAGCCGTAGGCCGGAGTGTGGTGGAAGAGCGGGCGCAGGGCCTCACGGTTCGAGGTGTCGAATGTATCGGTCAGAACCATGTCCTTCCAGCAGGCGTCGCCGGAAGCTTCGCGCACAGATGTACGGCCCTGCGAAGTGACGACGTTGAGCACTACGTTATGGCCCTTATAGGGCGAAAGATCAAGCGGAACGGTGAAGTCGGTCTTCGACTTGGCCAGACGCGCGTATATGACGTCGACGATCTTGCCGTCGGCGAGGATGTCGATGCGGGCGTCGTCGTTAGAGTCCTGGATCGGAAGCATCAGATAGCGTTCGGGGCCGTTGACCTTGACCATCGTGTTGTTGATGCCGAGATGGTCGATCTCGATACCGTCCGCAGCAATGGCGGTCTGACACCCAAGTGTGCAGCAGGCCGTAAGTGCTATTGATGTCAAGAGATATGTCTTCATGTATTAATATATTTTAGTGTCGGATTGTTCAGTCAAAAAAATAGTGCAAACCTAAAAACGTGGCCCGGACTCTTCCGCGCGTTTATCTTTTGCCTTAGACCATTCAATAAATCAAAAAACCTAAATACTATTGTTTTTTTCGACATCATATGCCGGTGTTTTTCTTACTCATTGCAAAGCTAATAATAATCGGAGAGCCTGCCATATAAATTATGTAGCATTCGCTATTATTTTTGATTCATCGCTCAGAAATTGCAATCAAATGCTGTGAAATTCATAATATAATTGCTAACTTTGCCGAGAAAGACAACCTGACGGCCATGAAAACCATCCTGAGGATACTATTCATAAGTATGTTCTTCGCGCTGTGTGCATGCGGCGAAAAGGATAAGGTGCGTATAGGTGTGTCGCAATGCAGTGAGGACGGCTGGCGACAGAAAATGAATCTTGAGATGAATCTCGAGATGTCATTTCACGGCGACGCCGACATTGAGATCCGCTCGGCCGGCGACTCTAACGAAAAACAGATTGAGGACATAAAATATTTTGCCGACAATGGCTTCGACATCATCATCGCGGCGCCAAACGAGGCGGCGGCCATCACACCTATAATAAAAGATGTGTACGAACGGGGCATTCCGGTGATAGTCTTCGACCGCAACATCAACGGCGACTATTATACCGCTTTTCAGGGGGCCGACAATATCGGCATTGGCCGTCAGGCGGCCAAATATGCCCGGCATATAGCCGGTCCCCAGATGAGAGTTATCGAGCTTAAGGGCCGTCAGGGCTCGACGCCCGCTGTCGACCGGCACCGCGGCTTTACGGAGGCTGCCGGCAAGATGCCCGGCATCGCCGTTCTGGCTTCGGAATACTGCAACTGGAACGGCGACGAGGCTGCACGGGCTATGGATTCGCTCCTCAATATATATAAGGAGGTCGATCTGATCTATGCCCATAACGACCAGATGGCGATCGCTGCCTCAGAGGTGGCGCGCGCCCGCGGCCTGCGGCCGCATGTCATAGGCGTCGACGCCGCTCCCGACATCGGCCTGAGGGCCGTGTCCGACTCTGTGATCGACGCGACTTTCCTGTATCCGACCGAAGGGCGCCGTATCATACAGACGGCTTTCAGAATACTCGCAGGCGAACCGTTTGACACGGTAGCCATCATTCCGGCGCTTTCCCCGGTCGATATGTCGAATGCTGATATTATATCGCTGCAGAACGAACAGATGCGCGAGGAGAGCGGCCGCATGCTCTCGCTCAAAAATCAGGTCGACGAGTATTGGGAGCGGCATTCGGCCCAGACGGTGCTTTTCTATCTGACCATAGTAATAGTCGTGCTGCTTATCGGTGTCCTGTTCCTGGTCCTTCGCTCCTTCTGGCAGCACCGGCGCCACCGCCGCATACTCGAGGAGAAGAACCACATACTCGAAAAGCAGCGCGACGTAGAGCGCGATCTCAACCGGCAGCTCAACGAGGCCACTCAGTCGAAGCTGGTGTTCTTCACAAATGTGTCGCACGACCTGCGAACGCCGCTGTCGCTG
Organism: uncultured Porphyromonadaceae bacterium; assembly: GCA_905193995.1. Taxonomy (GTDB): domain Bacteria; phylum Bacteroidota; class Bacteroidia; order Bacteroidales; family Muribaculaceae; genus CAG-873. Next base: position 9,914 of record CAJJQT010000003.1, read on the forward strand.
ATCATCTCGCCGGTCGAAGAGCTGCTCGACGCCAGGAACCTCACACCCGATCAGGACGTGATGGTGCGCATTGCAGCCAAGAACTGCAAGATTCTCAGGCGTCTGATCAACGAGATCCTCGACTTCCGCCGCTACGAAAACGGTAAACTCGAGCTTAACCGCGAGGAAGTGGATCTCGGTGCGCTCGTGGGCGAGTGGAGCAGCTCGTTCATGCCGCTGGCCATGCGCCGCGACATTGACCTGCGCGTATCCATCGACCACGCCCCCCGCGCCGTGGCAGCCGTCGATGTCGAGAAGATCGAGCGCGTGTTCTTCAATCTGGTCAGCAACGCATTCCGCTACACACCCGCCAACGGCGTAGTGCATATCCATCTCAAAGTCGTCGACACCAATATCGTGCTGCAGGTCGAAGACACCGGGCGCGGTATCTCGGCCGAAGATCTTCCCAAGATTTTCGACCGTTTCTATCAGGTCGACAAAGTCCATCCCAAGGGCTCCGGCATAGGCCTCTCGCTGGCCAAGGCTTTTGTTGAGATGCACGGAGGCACTGTCAGCGTCGAGAGCCGGCCCGGCGTCGGCACGCGCTTCACAGTCACACTGCCGGTGGCCCATCTTGAAAAGTCCGCTCCTGCAAGCCCCGGGGCCGCAGCCGACCCGCTTCCGTCCAATGATCTTGTGGCCGAGCTCGCGCCGGTCGATGACTCGGCCGTGGCCGGCTTATCTGAATCGGCAGACGGCGGTGCCGAAGGCGAGTCGGACAGCCGGCCGCTCGTGCTCGTCATAGATGACAACGATGACATGCGGCTGCTGCTGAGCAAGACTCTTGGCGGCCACTACCGTGTCATATCGGCCGCCGACGGGCGCCTTGGCCTGAAGCTGGCCGCGCGCTATGTGCCCGACCTCATACTCTGCGACGTGATGATGCCCGAAATGGACGGCTATGAGTTCACCCGCAAGGTCAAGGAGGAGATGTCGACAAGCCACATCCCGGTGCTGATGCTGACGGCCTGCTCGCTTGACAGTCAGCGCATCGAGGGTTATGAAAGCGGTGCCGACGGCTACATATCCAAGCCGTTCTCGACCGATATGCTCGTGGCCCGCATTGAGTCGCTGCTGCTCAACCGCCGCCGCATATTCGACCTGAGCCGCGGATCAGGCGCAGCCGTAGATAACACGGCCGCAAACGCTGAGACCCCCGATCCGACAGAAACCGCCGCAAGCGGAGCTGCCGACCTCGACAACGAGTTCTTCAACCGCTTCCTTGAGATATTCAATGAGTCGATCGGCGATCCCGATCTGAGCGTCGACAGCATTGCTTCGAAGCTCGGCCTGGGCCGGTCGCAGTTCTACCGCAAGATCAAGGCGCTGACCAACTATTCGCCCGTGGAGCTGATGCGCCGTCTGCGGCTACGCCAGGCCCGCACCTTACTTTCGACCACCGACCGCACCATCGGCGAGATAGCCTACTGTACGGGCTTCTCCACGCCGGCCTATTTCACCAAATGCTACCGCGAGGCCTATGGCGAGACTCCTACGGAGCTGCGCCGCCGCCTCGGCATAAAAGACTGACCGTTCCATGCCGATCCATCATATCGACAGTATCTCCGATCCTCGCGTGGCCGTATTCGGCGCCCTGACCGAGGCTCAGCTGCGCTCACGCCTCGACCTTTCGCAGGCTGTCTTCATAGCCGAAAGTCCCAAAGTCATCAAAGTAGCCCTTGCCGCAGGCTACCGACCGCTGTCGCTGCTCTGCGAGGAGCGGCACATAGCCGGCGACGCCGCATCCATCATATCCGCGTGGCCCGCAATGCCCGTCTACACCGGCGACCGCGCCACCCTGGCCGCACTCACCGGTTACACGCTCACGCGCGGCGTGCTGTGCGCGTTCAGGCGCCCGGCGCCCCGGACTCCAGAGGAGGTCTGCCGCGATGCTTCGCGCGTGGTGGTGATCGACGGTGTTACCGACACCACCAATATCGGGGCGATATTCCGATCGGCGGCCGCACTCGGAGCCGACGCCGTACTGCTGACTCCCGATTCCTGCGACCCACTCAACCGCCGCTCCGTGCGCGTGTCGATGGGCACCGTCTTCCAGGTGCCGTGGACGTGGATCGGCGCCGATGTCACCGCGGTGATGCACAGCCTCGGCTTCCGCACAGTAGCCCTCGCCCTGACCGACCGCTCCGTGGGCATAGATGACCGCCGGCTAAACGCCGAGCCGCGCCTGGCCATGATCATGGGCACCGAAGGCGACGGGCTGCCGGCGCGGGTCATTGCCGAAGCTGACTACACCGCCCGAATCCCGATGCACCACGGAGTCGACTCGCTCAACGTAGCGGCAGCCACCGCCGTGGCCATCTACCAGCTCGTGCAGAGGTAAAGCGCATGGAAAGCAGGCGCTCCGAGCCTGGGCCTTAATCCTATTAAAAATCGTGCAATATTTTTGACAAATGTTGCACGACCTAATTTTTATAGCCTTTGCAACCTTTATTATACATTGGCCGCGTGCACATTATATAAATTTGCGACAGAAATTTGAATAACCCTAAATAACCACTCATTCTAATCATGAAAAGAACAATCCTAAGTGCATTACTGCTTTTTCTGCTGACATTCGTGTCGCAGGCGCAGAACATCACTGTGCACGGGAGCGTGTGGGGACTGGCCGAAGACGAGCCTCTGATAGGTGCATCGGTCGTACCTGAAAACGCCCCGGGCCAAGGTGTCACTACAGACATTGACGGCAATTTTGTCATTTCTGTCCCCGCCGGTACTATGCTTACCGTTTCATATATCGGATATGTGAAGCAGACTCTGCCCGCTGCCGACAATATGCGAGTGGTCCTGAGCGAGGACGCGCAGGCGCTTGACGAGGTCGTTGTCGTCGGTTACACTACCCAGCGCAAGGCCGATCTCACCGGCGCTGTTTCCGTGATGAACATGAAACAACCTATTTCCGAAAACTCGGGCAGCATTATCAACTCGATGCAGGGCCGGTTGCCCGGTGTGTCGGTAACGACTGACGCCGCTCCGGGCGGGGGTGGCGCGATCCGTATCCGCGGTATGGCTTCGGTCAACGGTAATGATCCTCTCTATATAGTCGACGGTATTCCGACCGATGAAATAAAATCGCTCAATCCGGCCGACATCGAATCGATGCAGGTACTTAAGGATGCTGCATCGGCTTCGATTTACGGCTCGCGTGCCGCCAACGGTGTCATAATAGTCACTACCCGTCAGGGAAAGGGCGACCGCATGAGTGTGTCGGTCAGCTACGCGGCATCGCTGCAGACAGTGGGCAAGCGCTACGACATGCTCAACGCACAGCAGTGGGGCGAAGCCTACTGGAAGGCCAACCTCAATTCGGGCCTGACTCCTTCACATATTCTTTATGGCAATGGCGCCAGCCCCGAGCTGGTGAAGTTTATCGGCGGTAACGAAAACTTCCCGACCACCGACACCGACTGGCAGAAAGAAGTGTACCACGCCGCGTGGACCAACAACCTGACGGCCTCGATCAGCAATTCGAGCGACCGCGGCTCGTTCCTGTTCTCGGCCAATTACATCAACCAGGACGGTATGATGCGCGAGACCTATTACCGCCGCTACTCGGCCCGCGTCAACTCGGTGTATAACTTCAACAAGTACGTTATGGTAGGCGAGAACCTGATGGTCGCCAACTGGAACGACCGCGGCTATTCCACCAATGACGACCGCGGTATTCCCTATACAGCCATGCGTCAGCATCCCGCTCTGCCCGTAAGAGGCCTCGACGGTGACTGGGCGCGTCCGATGGATCTGATTTCGTCTGATATCGCCAACCCCGTACAGCAGCTCTACAACGGCCGCGACAACACCAACCAGTCGTGGCGTATCTTCGGGAACGCTTTCTTGGCCGTCGCACCTGTCGAGGGCCTCACGCTGAAAACAAATCTCGGTATCGAGCACGTGCAGTATCTCAACAAGAACCTCAACCGCAAGACCGTGGCCAGCGACATGAACTCGATGTCGCGCGAATACGGCCAGGGCGACACCTGGACGTGGACAAACACAGCCAACTATGTCCGCACCTTCAACGACGTTCATAACCTCAACGTACTTTTCGGCGTCGAAGCCATCAAGTACACCTTCGAGAACGTCGGAGCTGCCCGCACCGACTATGCCTTTGAGGACGACGACTACATGCACATCGATTCGGGTGAAGGCACGCAGACCAACAACGGCGGCAAGAGCCAGTGGTCGCTCTTCTCGGTATTCGGCAAGGCCGACTATAACTACGCCGACCGCTACCTGACATCGTTCACTCTGCGCCGCGATGCATCGTCGCGCCTCGACAAGCACAACAACTCTGGCGTGTTCCCCGCCGCATCGGTGGCATGGCGTCCGACCCAGGAAGCTTTCTTCCCCGAAAACAATGTGCTCAACGACCTGAAGCTGCGCGTCAGCTGGGGCCAGAACGGCAGCTCTGCCATCGGCAACCTTTACGCCTCGTACTCGACCTACCGCTACGACATGGGCAACGGCGCCTATGACCTCAACGGCACCAACACCGGTCAGGTTCCGGGCATCATCGTCGCAGCCTCGGGCAACCCCGACCTGAAGTGGGAGACCACCACGCAGACCAACATCGGTATCGACTTCGGCATGTTCAGCGGTTCGCTGTCCGTTTCGGCCGACTACTACATCAAGAAGACCCGCGACATGCTCACCATCCCGCCCGTACTCTCCGTAGCAGGTGAGAACGCCGCCATGTGGATGAACACCGGCGACATGGATAACCATGGCTTCGAGGTGACCGTCAACTACAACAGCCGACGCTACGGCGACTTCTGGTGGACCGGCAACTTCAATATATCGGCCTACCGCAACAAACTCGTCAAGCTCAACAACTTCGTCACCAGCGTCGGGGGCGACTACCGCCTGATGATCGATCAGCCTATGGGTGTCTACTACGGCTACGTATGCGACGGCATCTTCCAGACCCCCGACCAGGTCAGCAACCACGCCATCCAGCAGGGCGCCGCTCCCGGCCGACTGATCTACCGCGACATTGACGGCAACGGCGTCATCAACGAGGCCGACCGCTGCATCATCGGTGACCCGAACCCCGACTTCTCGCTCGGCCTTAATCTCGATTTCCACTACCGCGACCTCACACTGAGCACATTCTTCACCGGTGACTTCGGATTCGACATCTACAACACCACCAAGCGTCAGCTCTACTTCATGAGCAACGGCGGAGTCTCGACCAACCGCAGCGTTGACATCCTTAACGCCTGGACGCCTACCAACACCGCGACCGACATCCCGGCCCTGGCCATGACCGACGACAACAACGAGACCCGCATGTCGACCTACTACGTCGAGGACGGCTCGTACTTCAAGATGAAGTACATCAAGCTCGCCTACGCCTTCCCCCAGAAACTTCTGCGCCCGATCGGAGCCTCGAGCCTGAGCGTCTACGGCCAGCTCGAGAACGTGTTCACAATCACCAAGTACAAGGGTCTTGACCCCGAACTGCCCCTCGGCGGCTACGGCGCCCGCATCGACAACGGTCCGTACCCCCGCTCGCGCGTCATCACCCTGGGCCTGAATGTCAACTTCTAAAGTCACTCCTTTAATCAATATCACGGTAATGAAACTTTTCAATAAAATATTTATGCCCCTGGCCATGTGTGCTGCAGCTTTCGGCGCCGTCTCTTGCGACGATATGCTCGACATGAAGCCGCAGGGACAGTTCACCGATTCGCAGTTCGACGACGAATCCGTCGAAGGACTCATGGCCGCCGCCTACGCCGGCCTGCAGTCGCACTTCTTCGGCAACAACGAGGCCTTCGCCGGTCCCATCACCAACTGGATCTTCGACGTGCGCTCTGACGACGCCTACAAAGGCGGCGGCGGTGTGTCGATGGAAGCAAACATACATCAGCTCGAGATCGGCAATGTGCTCAGCGACAACGTGTCGTGCTTCAACAAGTGGCAGAACAACTACTTCGCCGTATCGCGGTGCAACAAGGCCATTCTGGCAGTCAACAACGCGGAGAACGTCTCCGACAAGGCCAACCTCATCGCCCAGCTCAAGACCCTGCGCGCCTACTTCTACTTCGATCTGATCCGCATCTTCGACAGCATCCCGTACTTCACCGAGAACGACAACCCCAACGAGGCCCGCTACGACCAGTACACACGCGACGAGATCTTCGGATTCATCAAGAAGGACCTCGCCGACGCCTACCTCGCCCTGCCCGAGACGCAGAGCCAGCCCGGCCGTTTCAACCGCTACGTGGCAGCCGCCCTGCATGCCAAGGTTTCGGCTTTCACCTCGTCGTGGAACGAGGTCGTGACCTACGCCGACTACGTCATCGGCTCGGGCAAGTACCAGCTGTACAACAACTTCCTCGACATGTCGAAGGTTGAGTTCAACAACTCCTACGAGTCGATCATGGCCATCCAGTTCTCCACGGCCAACAACAACGCAAACATCAACTGGTGCAATCTGCTCAACACCACCTATAGCGACGGCAACCTCTTCGGCAACGGCGACGACTTCTTCCTGGCCAGCCAGAACCTCGTCAACGCCTTCCGCACCGACGAGAACGGCCTGCCGTACCTCGACGGCTCTTACAACGACCGCAACGTCACCACCGACTTCGACGGCAACGTCGATCCGCGCCTCGACTTCACCGTCGGCCGCATCGGCATGCCCTTCCGCGGCCACACCTACACCATGGGCTGGACCCGCGCCTACGACGTCTACGGCGAATACTCCGGCAAGAAAGGCCTCATCAGCCCCGAATCGCCCGACATGGTCCAGGGCTTCCCCTGGGGCGCGTCGCCGCTCAACTTCTGTCTCATCCGCTACGCCGACATCGTACTCCTGAAGGCCGAGGCCATGATCGAGCTCAACAGCGATCTCGCCGGCGCCCGCGAACTCATCAACAGCGTCCGCCGCAAGGCAGCCCGCTCCGTCGACGCCTCCTACACCCCCGTCGACTGCAACCCCATGATCGCCTCGTACTACGTGGCCGAATATCCCGCCGCAGGCTGGACACAGGATTATGCCCGTCGCGCCGTCCGCATGGAACGCCGCCTCGAGCTGGCCATGGAGGGCAACCGCTGGTTCGACCTCGTCCGCTGGGGTACCGTAGTCGAGACCATGAACGCCTACTATGCTTCCGAATCGAAACTCCGTCCCTACTACAAGGACGCCAACCTGACCCAGAGCGAGGTATTCTTCCCGATCCCGCTCAGCGAGGTCGAGAACTCGGGCGGCCTCTACGAATAATCCTCTTTTCCCTTATCATTTTAAATCCTCAAAGTAATGAATATATTTAAGACAACAGCTCTGTCGCTTATGGCTGCCGGTGCCCTGGTGCTCGCAACCGCCTGCAGCGACGTCAAATACCCCGAGTCTCCCACGGGCCCAGCTGTAGAGAACCTTCAGTATAAGGTAGAAGGGAAGTCGGTCACCCTCAGCTGGACGCTTCCCGCCGGAGCAATCGCCTCGGAGATTATCCGCAACAACACGCTGGTGACAACCGTGCCCGCAGCCCAGACTACCTACAGTGTCAGCCGCGAGACCGCCGGCAGCGAGATTTCCTACACCGTAAAGGCCGTCTATGAAGGCGACATCGTGTCGGCCGGCCAGACAGTCCGCTTCACAATCGAGTCTGTACCCGCCAAGGTGGCTCTTCTCATTCCGTGCGACAACGTTGCCGACCTGACCGACGATGACGAGATCGCCGCAGCCGAGTGGTTCCGGACCACCTACGCCACCAACGGCGACATCCTCACCCCGGCCGACATCCCGACTCTGTCGCCCGATGACTATGCGGTAGTCTGGATCAACATCGACCGTGTAGGTCTGCAGCCCGGCTGGCAGAATCTGCCCGAATCTCTCGTCAGCGACGAGGCCGTGGCCGCTCTCACCAAGTATGCGGCCGAAGGCGGCAACCTTTTCCTGACCAAGTTCGCCACCCAGCTCACCGTTCCCTATGAGATCATTGAGGCCCGTTACGCTCCCGGCATCTTCGGCTCGGGTTCGGGCGGCTCGGGCAGCGACAACTGGTGCGTAAACGCCCAGATCGGCTACATGAACCACGAGTCGAATCCATCGCAGTTCTACGATCACCGCGCCGACGCTATCTACAAGGGCATGACAACGCTGCCCGACTACGGACACGAGACGTTCGCGCTCGAAGGTCCGGGCTGGCGTGAGGACCACAACTGCATGTGGGATCTCAACTCCTACGGCTTCGACGGCAACCCCAATACAGTTGTTAACTTCGAGCAGGCAACCAACAGCATCGTGCTCGGGACATGGGCACATGTGGTGGACTATGCCGTTGCCGGCATCGTGCAGTTCCTTCCTACGGCCAACCGCGCGGGCCAGTGCATAGCCATCGGGCTGTCGGCCTATGAATTCGCACAAAACGGCGGCAATCCTTTCCAGGACAACGTCAACCGCCTGACCGAAAACTGTATCTCTGTTCTGAACCAATAACATTCAAGTCTATAGGGTTCCGGAAGTCGGAAGCCGGCTTCCGGAACCATTAAAACCAACCTAATATAACCTCAATAACCATTATGAAAAAAACGTTACTCGCAACACTTGCCGCTGTGGCTCTGTCCGCTTCGTCAGCCGTAGCTCAGTCGCATCCCGCCATGCTCATCGGCAGCAACAGCGTGGATGACCTGAACTTCCAGGAGAAAGCGGCGGCAGACTTCTTCGTAAAGGAGAATCCCGACGGTGTGATCCTCACACCTGCAGATGCCGCCAAAATCAATCCCTATGACATATCGTACATATGGATCCACATCGACCGTCTCAATGTAGGTAAAGGAAATCTGCCCGCTGAATTCACCTCGCCCGAGATTCTCGGCGCGCTGCAGTCATACAGCGAGAACGGCGGAAGCCTTCTTCTCACCAAGCACGCCACGCAGCTTCTTAGCCGTATCGGACGCGTTGACGCCAAGTTTGATCCCAACATCTACGGCGATGGCGACGGCGGTATCGGTACGGATGTCTGGACAGTTCAGCCGCAGATCGGCTTCTGGTTCGTCCGCGAGGACCGCAAGGAAGCGGAAGACTACAATCCTGCCGGCTGCTATGATCATCGTAACCACCCGATATACAAGGATCTCCGCATCTATCCCTGGGTAGACGGCGCAATAAGCTGGGATACCTATCCGATGGAAGGTACAGGCGACGGCACCGAAATGCACCGCGAGGACCACAACTGCATGTGGGATCTCAATGCTTACGCCTACACGGCCGAAGGCGCCAACACCGTTGTTAAATTCGAAGCTGACAACAACTGCGTAGTCCTCGGCCAGTGGGGTCATGTTCAGGACTATGCCGTAGCCGGCATCGTTGAGTTCCTTCCCGCGGCTACCCAGGCCCGCTCTGTCGGCAAGGGCACAATCATCGCCAACGGCCTTGCAGCCTGCGAATGGTCGCCCCGCAGCGGTGTCAACGCCTACCACAGCAATCTTGAGCAACTTACCCGCAACTGCTTCTCATATCTTAATTCAAAGTCGGTCAGCGCGGTGGCCGATGCAGAGATAGTAGATATCGAGACTCCTGCAGAATACTACAACCTTCAGGGCGTTTGTGTCCGCGGTGAACTCACTCCGGGGCTCTACATACGTCGCCGGGGCAACGATGTTGCCAAGGTTGTTGTCCGCTAAGGTGCAAGAGACGCTTTCCCAAACCGATTTATGACTAAAGCTGATTATATAATCCGATAGGTCGTTAGATCGAAATTCCCCGGGGATTTTAACTTCGGGGAATTTTTGCTATCTTTGGCCTTCGCTAACAACCGTGAAAAAATTATGAAGATCTACAAACCCCTTATCGCCCTGACTGTCGCCTCGACAGCAGTCTTAGGCGCCGACGCCTCCCTGGTGGCGCACTACAACATGGACGTGCGGTCGGGACAGATTGTCGAGAGCGTCAGTGGCGAGCGCTTCGGCGTTCTTGGCAATTTCGCTCCGGAGAATATGCCGGGAGCGGTCGGCAAAGCGCTCCGCTTTGATGGCTATACGTCGTGGGTAAATGCCCGCATCGGTCAGGTCGTGCCGGCCGGCTCTAAAAAAATGACCGTATCGGTCTGGGCCGCGATAGAGTCATATCCGATCATTCAGATCGATACTGACACAGACGAGAAAACTGCCATTGTGCAGTGTATCGACAATGCCGCCAAGACGGGCTTCGGCTTTTACGTCGGTTTCGACGGCAAGTGGTCGTTTAGGGCATATGTCTCTGGGTGGCCGGTTGAAATCAAGGTCGATACGCCGTTGCCTACATGGACGTGGAACAATCTGGTTGCGGTTGTCGACTGTGATGCCCGATCACTTAAGCTCTACAACAATGGGGTAGAAGTCGGTTCGACCCGTGCCAACGGTACTCTCTCGCTCGGCCCGGCGCCCCTAACCATCGGCCGTGGCACCCTGTTAAACTACAGCGGCCCCTTCCTCCTTACTTCTTTCAACGGGCTCATCGACGATATTTCCGTATGGGACGAGGCAAAAACGCAGTCGGAGATCGCATCATGGCGTGCTGAGAACGCACCCGATCTGATAGTACCGGCATCGCGTTTCGACGGCCAGGTGCTTCGCCCTAAATTTCATGGCATGCCTGCAGCAAACTGGACCAATGAGTGTCACGGCATGACTTACAGCGACGGCAAGTTCCATCTGTTCTTCCAGAAGAACGGCGACGGCCCTTATATGGCCCGTCTTCACTGGGGGCATCTTACGAGCGAGAATCTCTACGACTGGCAGGAGGAACGTATCGCTATCGCCCCCGGCGCACCATACGATATCAAGGGATGCTGGAGCGGATGTGTCTTTACCGATCCGCAAATCACCGGTTCTCTGCCGGCTATCCTATATACAGGGGTCGATTATGGCCGGGCATCCATCGACTATGCGGCACCCGTCTCGGCCTCGCTGCTCGAGTGGTCGAAGTCGTCGGCGAATCCTATAATCCCGGGGAGACCGGCCGGTCTGAGCGATGACTTCCGTGATCCGTATTTTTTCCGTCACGGCGACAACGCCTACATAATCGTAGGATCTTCCAAAAACGGCGTGGGCACCACAACCCTGCACCGCTATAACGCCTCGAACGGCACCTGGAGCAATGACGGCGACATATTCTTTTCGGGCGCTTCGGCCTCACAGGCAGGCACTTTCTGGGAGATGCCCACTGTCACGCAGATGCCCGACGGCCGCTGGCTTTTTACCGCGACACCGCTCGGCACGTCGGTAGGCGTCCGTACGCTATACTGGACCGGTACCGTCTCCGAGAACGGACACTTCACACCGGCTGCGAACTTTACTGCGCCCCGCGCCGTCGAACTAAACTCGCGCGACGGTTTCGGATTGCTCTCGCCGACAATTTACACACATGAGGGCAAGACTATAGTCATAGGCATCGTTCCAGACAAACTTCCCTCCGAAGAGAACTGGAAACTCGGCTGGGCGCACTGTTATTCGCTGCCCCGAGAGTGGAGCCTCGACGACCAGGGAGTGCTCGTGCAGAAACCCTACGAGGGCCTGAAAGGCCTGCGCACGTCCAGCCGGATGAGCCGCAGCAACTTCGACCTCTCGGGCACGCTCGACCTCGCTCCTGTCAGCGGACGCCAGGCCGAGATTCTCGCCCGCTTCGAACTGGGATCGTCGCCATTCGGCTTCCGCCTGTTCAAGAACGCCAACGGCGCCGCTACCGCGACTTATACTCCGGCCACCGGTCAGCTCGTTTTTGACTTCAACGGTATCAACCATATTTCGAACGACAACGGCGTCTATAACGGCGTCTACAGCCTGTCGCTGCCCGAATTCCTCCGCGCAGGCCAGGAACTGAAGCTCAACATCTTCATCGACCACTCCATCATCGACGTATTCATCAACGACCGCTGGGCTACATCGATCCGCGTGTTCCCGACCGACGCTGATGCCGACGGCATCGAGGCCTTCGCCAACGGTACGGTCAAGGTGCTCGAACTCAATGCCTGGACTCTTGATCCCAAGACCGGCCAGGGCGGGGTAGGCGACATCACCGCCGACCAAGCCCCGACCGATGTCCCCACCGACATATACACGCCTGCCGGAGTTCTGGTGCGCGCGAACACCACGGTAGCCGAGGCCCAGACCGAGCTCCCCGCCGGCATCTACATCGCCAACGGCCTCAAGTTCGTCGTCAAATAACTATCCTGTGAATTATTGATCAATCCCGGCTCTTTCGCAGGGGCCGGGATTAATTGTAGGATAGCTATGAAAGTAAGCGGGCCGGATCGCTGTGATCCGGCCCGCTGTATTGGGTTGGTGTGATTGTCGATTATTTGAGGGCGTCCTTTACGGCGTCGTTGGGAACCATCTCTTCCTTGAAGACGTAGGCGCCGGTCTTGGGCGACTTCACCATCTTGATGACTTTGGAGTAGGTGCGGCCTTCGCCCTTCTGCAGTGATGCTACGGTTTTCTTTGCCATATCTCAGAGATTGATTATTTGATTTCTTTGTGGACAGTTACTTTCTTAAGAATCGGATTGTACTTCTTAAGTTCGAGACGCTCCGTGGTATTCTTGCGGTTTTTGGTCGTGATGTAACGCGACGTGCCGGGCATACCGCTTGCCTTATGTTCGGTGCATTCCAGGATTACCTGCACACGATTGCCTTTAGCTTTCTTTGCCATGGTTGGTTAGAATTCTAAATATTTAATGTCGTTTTCTTTAAATAACCCCTTATCAATCGCCTGCTTGATAGCGGTATTGAGGCCGAGCTTATTGATGGTGCGAAGTCCGGCGGCCGAGATGGTCAGTACGATCCACGCGTCGCGTTCAACCCAGTAGAATTTCTTGTTGAACAGGTTGACGTTGAATTTGCGCTTGGTGCGACGCTTTGAGTGAGATACGTTGTTGCCCACCATCGCTTTTTTGCCTGTGATTTGACAAATCTTTGACATGGCTTTTGTTACGGTTTATCTTTTTAATTCAATTAGTTAGTCGGTGGCACCTATCGCAGGTCTCATATCACCCGACGGCGCATCTTTCCGTCGGGCTTTCAAGGATGAGCCACAAATCGAGTGCAAAGTAACGACTTTTTTTTCATTCCGACAAATTATCCGGTACTTATTTTCAGCGTTTTCTAAATTTTTTATCGACTTTTTATCGACTTCGGAGCAGCGGGGATATAAAAGAGCCGCACCGGCTGT
>CAJJQT010000004.1 GCA_905193995.1 uncultured Porphyromonadaceae bacterium
AACAAATAGTTGATGATGCGCCTGTTGAAAATATATTCATGGGGTTGCCGTTGTCAAAAGCGGGGATCGAATACGACAAGGCAATTATTACTATCGGCAATTGTTCGGTCCGGAAAAAGATAGCAGAGAAGATAAGCGTAAACAAATATTTAAAGGCAATACATCCCAGTTCAATTATTTGCCGAAATGTACCTATTGGGGATGGTACAGTTATTGTACATGGTGCGATTGTACAATCCTCAGCGAAAATTGGCAAACATTGCATACTGAATACAAAGTCATCGATCGGCCACGATGTTATAATCAACGACTTTGTGCATGTTGCATCCGGTGCAACAATATGCGGCGGAAGCCAGATTGGTGAATGTACATGGATAGGAGCCGGATCGGTCATAAGACAAGGTATTCATATAGGAAAAAATTGCATGATTGGAGCAGGTTCTATTGTCGTTAAGGATATCCCTGACAATGTTGTTGCATTTGGAAATCCATGTAGAATAATAAGAGAAAATGAATAGAATATCAATATGAGTGAACGGATTTTGCTTTGTCTGGCGCATATGTCGGGCAAGGAACAGGAATTTATAAAGGAGGCGTTCGACACCAACTGGGTCGTGCCGTTGGGCCCGAACGTAAATGGTTTCGAAAAGGACCTGGAGAAATTTGTTAACCAGGTATCTCCAATGCGCAATGCGCAATGCACAATGCGTAATGGGAATGATGAAGGCAATCGTGCTGACGATGATTGCGCATTACGCATTACGAATTGCGCAATGAACAAGCGGGTTGTGGCGCTATCGGCAGGGACGGCGGCGGTGCATTTGGCGCTGATCGCCTGCGGCGTCATGCCCGGCGACGAGGTGCTGGTTCAGTCGTTCACGTTCTGCGCGTCGAGCCACCCGATAACGTATCTTGGCGCTACACCGGTATTTGTGGATTCTGAGCGCGAGACCTGGAACATGGACCCGGACCTGCTTGAAGAAGCTATCAAGGACCGTATTGCCAAGACCGGTCGCAAGCCCAAGGCGATCATCCCCGTGGCTCTCTATGGAATGCCTTACAGGATTGACCGCATCATGGAGATTGCCGACCGCTACGGGATTCCCGTCATCGAGGACGCCGCCGAGGGCTTCGGTTCGCGCTTCAAAGGACAGGTGCTCGGCACGTTCGGCAAATACGGCGTTCTGTCGTTCAACGGCAACAAAATGATCACCACTTCGGGCGGCGGCGCACTGATTTGCCCCGACGAAGAATCTTGGCGCAAGATTATGTGGTATGCAACTCAGGCACGCGAAAGCTATCCGTACTACCAGCACGAGGCCATCGGCTTCAACTACCGGATGTCGAACATATGTGCCGGCATCGGCCGCGGGCAGATGACCGTTGCCGACGAGCATATAACCCATCACCGCCACGTCCAGGCGCTCTACGAAGAACTACTGAAGGATGTAAAAGGCATCAAGATGCACACGGCACCGTCGGCTGAATATGATTCCAACTTCTGGCTCTGCACAGCCACGCTCGACCCCGACTTGAAGATCAAAGGGCAGGAGAATGCTTACCGTCAGATCATCACCGGTGCGGTCGGGGGCGCCGCCGGCGTTACCCATGCATCAAAGACCGCAACGACCGACTGCCAGCCCAACGCAAACGTCGAGGCCTTACGCCTGGCGCTCGACGCCGCCAACATCGAGTCGCGACCGCTGTGGAAACCGATGCACAAGCAGCCTGTATACCGCGACGCTCCTGCCTACGTCAACGGCGTATCGGAATCCCTCTTTAAAGTCGGAATCTGCCTCCCCGCAGGCCCCTGGGTAACTGACGACCACATCCGCTACATCGTCGACAAGATCAAGGAAAGCATCGAGGAATAAGTCATATACCAGACTTGCGAAATTGATTATCAGGAGCGGTAACCGAGAGGGCGCATCCGACTTCGGATTCGCTGAGCGTAAAAGCGAACGGATTGCCGGCCGAAGCGCGAGCTTAGGGGATTTTATCCGCAGGGAGGCCGAGGTTATGCGCCGCAACGGGCGGATCAGCCGCGCCCGCGGCTTTACGAGTGTGCTTTCGAAGCTTGACGACTTCACCGGCGGCGCTGAGATTCCGTTCGGGGATATTGATGCCGGTTTCATCGACCGGTTTTCAGAATGGCTCGGATGCGGCGCCACGACCGCTTCGACGCAGTCGTTCTATCTGCGCACGCTGCGGTCAATCCTCAACCGCGCCGGTGCGGAGGGGCTGATAGATCCGGCCCCTGAATTGTTTCGCGGCGTGAACACCTCCATCGACCGATCGCGGACCCGCACGCTGGCACGCGCGCTCGACCGGCCGAGTATGCAGCGCATCGCCGCCCTCGATCTGCGGAGCGACAGACAGCTCGCGCTGGTACGCGACATGTTCATGTTCGCGTTCTACTGCCGTGGCATGGAACTTGTCGAAGTAGCGCACCTCACCGCGGCCAACCTGCACGACGGACATCTCGTCTACCGCCGGCGCCTGAAGGGCGCACTGACCACAGTGCCGTTAGGCTCCGGAGCAGCGGCCATACTCAGGCGATACAGCTCCGACACAAGCAGCTATCTGTTTCCGCTGCTCGCCGACGCCGGGCCGGTGCTGTTCGCCTCGGTGCGCAACACCGTAGCGGGTCTGATCAAGACGGTCGGACGCCGCGCCGGATGCCCGTGTCTGTCGTTCAGCATGAACATCGGCTCGTGGCAGGCACTGATGTCGGAGGCTAACATATCTCAGACACTTCTCCTTTAATCAACAAGCAGGAACACAGCACACGGATGCCGGGGCGACACAGTCCCGGCATCCGTTTTTTTGTTAATGTTTTATTAAATTTCGGGCAGGCGGTAGCGCAGCAATGCTTTTAGTCGTAACTTTGCGGACAGATGAATGACGAATACAAGATGAGCAGACGAATACTGGTTGTCGACGACGAAGACACGCTGTGCGAGGCACTGCGTTTCAATCTCGAGGCCGAGGGCTACGAGGTAGACACGGCTCTGAGCGCCGAGGAGGCGCTGACGTTCGATCCCGGCAGCTATGACCTGATATTGCTGGACATAATGATGGGCGAGATGTCAGGCACGCAGCTGGCCCGCATCCTCAAGGCCAATCCGGCCACGGCGTCGGTACCGATCATATTCTGTACAGCCAAGGATGCCGAAAACGACATGATAGACGGCCTCGAACTGGGTGCCGACGATTACATCACCAAGCCCTACTCGCTGCGCAACGTCATAGCGCGCGTACGCACCGTCCTGCGCCGAACGACGCCGCCGACGGCCGCGCCGCAGCCCGATGAGATCACATTCGAGGGGCTTTCGGTAGTGTCTTCGAGCAAGGTATGCACTGTCGACGGCCTTGAAGTGAAGATGCCTAAAAAGGAATTCGAGATACTCTTCAAGCTGCTGAGTCACCGCGGCCGCGTGTTCTCGCGCGAAGAGCTGCTGCGCGACATCTGGCCGTCGGAAGTAGTGGTGCTCGACCGCGTAATCGACGTGAACATAACGCGCATACGGCGGAAAATCGGCCGCTACGGCCGCCACATAGTCAGCCGCTCGGGCTACGGATATGGGTTCATCGAATAGGCTCACCTACCCTGCGCGCCTGTTTCTGTGGCTGCTCGGCTACTCGCTGCTGCTTGTCGGCTGCTTCGTAGGGTTTCAGTACTGGCGCGAGAAAGAATTCAAGGCCGAGGAACTGAACACGCGGCTTCAGACCATCAACACATACATCGTCAGCGAGCTCAACGAAGGGCACAAGGTCTCGGACATCGACCTGAGCGAGTTTCACCCCTTCGCCGATATGCGTGTAAGCGTAATTTCCGAATCGGGTCATGTAATCTACGACAACAGCCTCGACTCGCTGCCCGAAACGAACCATCTCGACCGGGCTGAAATCCGCCGGGCCATGGCTACCGGCACAGGCTACACCGTGCGGCGCCACAGCAAGAGCACAGGCACATATTATTTCTACTCGGCCTGCCGCAGCGACGACGGCTCGATCGTGCGCACGGCCGTTCCCTACTCCGTCTCGCTCAGCGAACTGCTACGTGCCGACTACGGATTCCTGTGGTTCATGGGCCTGATCGCAGGCGCCATGTGCGTCCTCGGATATATCGCTACACGGCGCCTCGGCCAGCACATCACACGTCTCGGGGCTTTCGCCCGCGACGTCGAGAAGGGGACCGTCATCTCCGACACAGAACCCTTTCCGCATGACGAACTCGGCGAGATATCCAACAACATCGTGCGGCTCTACGCGCGACTGCAGCAGGCTCTGACCGACCGCGACACCGAGCACCGCGAGGCACTGCGCCAACAGCTTGAAAAGGAACGCATCAAGAAGCAGCTCACCAACAACATAAACCATGAGCTGAAGACGCCCGTAGCCTCTATCCGCGTATGCATCGAGACACTGCTCGCCCACCCAGGCCTGTCGTCGGAGCAGCGCGATGCATTCCTGCAGCGGGCCCTCTCCAACACCGACCGGCTGCAGCGGCTGCTGGCCGACGTGGCGCTGATCACCCGCATGGACGACGGCGGCGCGTCGATCGTCCGCGAGGCGGTCGACCTTAGGGCCGTCATCGACGAGACAGTCGCCGACCGCGCCCCCCTGGCGGCCTCGAAAGGCTTTGCAATCGACTGCCGCACCGACGGGCCGATGCCGCTCACCGGCAACGCCGCCATGCTCGCCACCGTCTTCGGAAACCTCATCGACAACGCCATAGCCTACAGCGGCGGTACGCTAATCCGCATCCGGGCCTCGCGCGAGGGCGACCGCTATGCCGTAGAGCTGAGCGACAACGGCTCCGGAGTTGGCGAAGAGCACCTTCCGCGCCTTTTCGAGCGCTTCTACCGCGTCGACAAGGGCCGCTCGCGCGCCTGCGGAGGCACGGGTCTGGGGCTGGCCATCGTCAAGAACGCCGTGCTGCTCCACGGCGGATCCATCACCGTCAAAAACCGTCCGGACGGAGGCCTCCACTTCCGAATTATTTTTCCGGCCACGGACGATTTTACAAAAGGTTAGCAATTTTGAAACGAAAATGAAATGTTTTTCAGATTACTTTGCCGTATGAAAAGACATGACAATGTAATCGGGAAAACAATATGGAAATACTCTTTCTTTGCGTAGTAATCTTCCTCTTTCTGCTGGCCGTTTTCGACCTGTCGGTCGGCGTCAGCAACGACGCGGTCAACTTCCTCAACTCGGCCATAGGGTCCAAGGCCGCCCCATTCAAAAGGGTACTGATAGTGGCCTCGGTGGGTGTCTTTATCGGCGCCGCCATGAGCAACGGCATGATGGACATTGCCCGGCACGGAATCTTCCGTCCCGAGCATTTTTCTTTTTATGACCTCACATGCATCTTCATGGCTGTGATGGTCACCGACATCATCCTGCTCGATATTTTCAACTCGCTCGGCATGCCCACATCGACCACCGTATCTATGGTGTTCGAGCTGCTCGGAGCCACGTTCGTGGTCGCCCTGATCAAGATGGCCGGAGGCGCCGGCCTCGGCTTCAACGACCTGCTGAACACCGAAAAGGCCTTGTCCGTAATCCTTGGAATATTCCTGTCGGTGGCCATAGCGTTCTTTTTCGGCACCCTCGTGCAGTTTCTGTCGCGCATGATCTTCACCTTCGACTACCGCACTAATCTGAAGTGGAAGATCGGCATCTACGGCGGTATCTGCTCCACGGCCATCGTCTATTTTCTTCTGATCAAGGGCGCAAAAGACCTCACATTCATGACCCCTGAAGTAAAGCAGTGGATCGGCACCCACACTCCGGCAATAATCTGCACATGCTTCGCCACGTTCACGCTCATCATGCAACTGCTTCACGCCTGCCGCGTCAACGTACTGAAAGTCATAGTGCTGCTGGGTACTTTCGCGCTGGCCATGGCCTTTGCTGGCAACGATCTGGTCAACTTCATCGGCGTGCCCCTCAGCGGGCTGGCTTCTTACCGCGACTATGCCGCCAACGGCGGAGGCGACGCCTCCGGATACCTGATGGATTCGCTCAACGGGCCGGCCGACACGCCGATCTACTTTCTGATCGGCGCCGGTCTGATCATGGTCGTGTCGCTTGCCACTTCGAAAAAGGCGCGCAACGTTACCAAGACCGAGATCGGCCTTGGCAGCCAGACGGGAGGCGACGAGATGTTCGGATCGTCGCGTATCGCCCGGCGCCTGGTGCGCTGGACGCTGTCGCTGCTGGCGTGGGTACGGCGCATCACGCCGCCCCGCATACGCGCGTGGTTCAACCGTCGGTTCGACGTCGACCAGACCATTATGGAGCGGGGAGCGGCTTTCGACCTCATCCGCGGGTCGGTGAATCTCGTTCTTGCCGGCGCGCTGATCGCCCTGGGCACATCGCTCAAACTGCCCCTCTCCACCACCTTCGTCACCTTCATGGTCGCCATGGGCTCGTCGCTCGCCGACCGGGCATGGGGCCGCGAGAGCGCCGTTTTCCGCATCACGGGAGTCATTTCGGTGATCGGCGGCTGGTTTCTCACGGCCGGAGCAGCCTTCATAGGAGCGGGCCTCATAGTGGCCGCGATGCATTTCGGAGGTCAGTGGGTGATGCTCCTGCTGGCCGCTCTCACAGTCTATATCATAATCCGCAGCAACCGCCGCTTCAGCCGCCGGCAGAAATCCGAATCAGGCGACGTGCTGTTCCAGACCATCATCTCGTCCGACGACCGGTCGGCCAACTGGCCCCTGCTGATGATGTACATCACCGAGCAGCAGAGCTCGTTCCTCTCCTATGCCGCCGAGCAGTACCGCACCGTCACCGAAGCTTTCGTCAGCGAAAACGCCTCGGCCCTGTCGCGGGCCGAATCGAGCCTCGCCCGCCACAAGACCGTCCTGAAAAACCCCCGCCGCAAGGAGACGCTCTGCCTGCGGCGGCTCACCCGCGAGAGGGCCATCGAAAAGAGTCCGTGGTTCTATCTGAGCAACAACTGCTGCATGGGCATGCTCTACAACCTGCGGCGCATCGCCGAGGTCTGCCGCGAGCATGTCGACAATAACTTCAACCCGCTGCCGCCGCGCCACATAGCCGAATACGAAGAGATCCGCACCCGCGTCAGCGGCCTGTTCGACGACACCCTCGCCATGATTGGCGGCCACATCGAGGTCACGGATATGCTGCGACGCCGCTGCGACGAAATCAAGGACACCATCTCGTATACCTACCACAGCGTCCACGACCAGCTTCGCGAGGGCGATTCGGCCTCGATGTCGGTTCTCTACGTCTATGTCAACATGCTTCAGGAGACGCAGGAAATGGTCTCGTCGGTCCGCAAATACCTCCGCGCGTTCGCCAAACTCGCCGACTCCACGGTAGCAGAAAGTACTACGCGGCGCAAAGGCTGATTATTTGAGATTTTTTTCGTAATTACTTCCGTTGCTGTTGTCGCAGGTTAGAAAACCTGCTCTCCATAGCGCAGGCTGAAAAGCCTGCTGAGCCCGAGGATGCGATGCACATAGGGATGGAGCCCGCGGCACGGGTGATGCTGTATTCCCAACCGGATGGCCCTGCGGTCGGAAAGAACACAGCATCACCCGCTCAG
This sequence comes from uncultured Porphyromonadaceae bacterium, assembly GCA_905193995.1. GTDB lineage: Bacteria > Bacteroidota > Bacteroidia > Bacteroidales > Muribaculaceae > CAG-873. Next base: position 7,589 of record CAJJQT010000004.1, read on the forward strand.
CGGGCTCAGTATAGTGAGATCGGCTATCCGGGGGCTCAGCCCTGCGGGTCTCACCGCCCGGTTAAGAACGGCCACGCCCGCGCTGCGGGCTCCCTATTACATCACGGCATGGCCATATGCGCTACGCGCAGGGGGGCCATTTTTTTCGGCGCCGGGGGCGCCGCAGGGGGGCCTTTGCCGCAGCGCCCGCCCGCGTGGGGATGCCCGCCGCCGCGGGGTGAGCGGCCGCAGCGCCCGGGGTGAATGACAAAACGGGTGATGCAAAAATTCGACAAAATGTGTGAAAATCAGCAAAAAATCATTAACTTTGCGGCTTCTTTTACAAACATACCAAAAAACATCGTTCATGAAAAAAGCTTTTCACATGAATCTTTTGCGCGCCATGGGCATCGCGGCGGCTGCGGCCGGCGCGGCGGGCTGTGTCGACCACGGCTATGACCTGGCGGAGGACATCGATCTGACGGTAGGACTCGGCGGGGAGAGTCTGACGGTGCCCGGAAGCAGCACCGACGTGCTGTATCTGTCAAAAATACTCAATCTCAAGGACGACAGCTCGATCAAGGCCGTGGAGAATGACGGCGACTACGGGCTGACGGCAGGCGACTACGTGCTGATACAGGAGGGCAACTCGACGCCCTCGCACTTCGATGTGCCGGAGGTGACGGTCGGGCATATCGACGGGAGCACGACGACGACGGAGCTGCCCGAATTCTACAGCACGGGGACGGAGGCTGCGATCTCGAACCCGACGGGCACGATCCTGAACACGATGCGGCTCTCGGACGACGACGTGAACCGCGACCTGGTGGCGCTGGAGTCGGCCGACATGGATGTGCGGCTTGAAATAGACGTGCGCCTCAATTCTGACGACTTCCGTGGAACGGCCTACGTGGAAAAGGGCTACACGATCGCGTTCGACAAATGCTGGACGGTGGAGGTGGCCGACGAGGCCACGGGGCGCTTCCTGGAGAGCGCCGACCACTGCACCGTGCGCTTCAAGGAGCGCTGCGGAGTGGCGCCGGGACGGAGCCTGAAGGCGCGTCTGCGGCTGGTCAAGGCCGACCTGAGGGCGCTCCCGGCAGGTCAGGGTCTGTACGCGCCGGGGAAGTTTCTTATCGAGAACGACGTGGTGTCGGGCGGCGACATAAGTATCGACAGCCGTGACATGGCAGCAGGGGCGAAAGCCCACCTGACGGTGGTGTCGGAAATAACGGTTTCAGAGGCCCGACTGCTCAAGGTGCGGGGCATTGTCGATCCGAAAATCGACATCAGCGAGACGCGGTTCGAGATCAGCGACATACCCGAATTCCTCAATGACCCGGCCAACAATCTCGACATGAGCGATCCGCGCATTACGGTCAGCATAACTAACAACTCGCCGCTGTCGATCACCCTCAACGGGCGCCTGAGCTCATACAGCGACGGCAACCGGACGGCGTCGGTGGGCATAGGCGAGAGCTACGGCACGGCGCCGGTGACGGCCCGCGGCAACGCCACGACCGAAATCGTGATCTCGCGCAGGCCCGTGCCCGGGGCAGCTAACAATATCGTAGTGCCTGACCTGAGCTCGCTGCTGACGACGATCCCCGACTACATAAGCTTCGGCGACGCGGAGGCCAAGGCAGTCCGCGAGGTGTCGGAATACACCCTGGGCTGCACCTATACCTACAACTGCGACTACACGGCCATCATCCCGCTGGCGTTCGGCGACCGCATGCAGCTCTACTACACCCACACTGAGGACGACTGGAACGAGGATCTGGAGAAGTATAATTTCAACACGGCAGTCGTCACGGCCGATGTCGTCAACACGATACCGCTCGACATGGTGCCGACGGCCAAGGCTCTCGACGCCAACGGGAACGAATATCAGTCGATAAGCGTCAGCGTCGAAGGCAACGTGACGGCCGGCAGCATGTACTCCCCCTCGACATCGAAACTCAAGATCACGCTGAAATCATCGGGCGAGAACATCGGCGGCCTCGACGGCGTGGAGCTGCTCTTTCACGCCTCGGCCAACAAAGGCTTCGCCGGTACGAACCTCAACAAGAACCAGGCCATGAAATTCGACAACATAAAAATAACCCTCGTAGGTGGAGTCCTTATCGACCTCAACAAATAATAAGCCATGTTTTCAATAAAGAAATTTACAATAAGCGTGGCTCTGCTGGCCTCGCTCTCAGCTTCCGCACAGGAAGCGCCCCGCACAGCATACTTCCTGGACGGCTACACATTCCGCCACGAGCTGAACCCCGCCTTCATGGGCGAACGCAACTACATATCGCTGCCCGCGCTGGGCAATTACGACCTGGGCGTATTCTCGAACGTAGGCGTCAACACATTCCTCTACAAGACCGCGCCCGGCAGCCAGTACAAGCTCACAACTTTCATGAGCCCGTCGGTGGACGCCTCTGAATTCCTGGGCAAGCTGAAGGACAACAACCACATAAACGGCGACTTCGACATCACGCTGCTGTCGGCAGGCTTCAAGGCCTTCGGAGGATTCAACACCGTGACCGTAGGCGTGCGTTCGGAAGTAGGCGTCAACCTGCCCAAGGACCTTTTCACATTTATGAAAGTAGGGCAGACGGGACCTGACACCCGCTATCAGTTCGGCGACATCAGAGTCGACGCCTCGGCTATGGCCGAGATAGCGCTCGGCCACAGCCGCCGCATCAACAGCCGCCTGACCGTAGGCGCCAAGCTCAAAGTCCTTCTCGGCCTCGGAAGCGCCTACGCCCATATCAAGAACATGGATGTGGAATTCGGCTACGACCGCTGGCAGATCCGTGCCGAAGGCGAGCTGCAGATGGCTGCCGGCAAGGGCCTCCGCGTGCCGACCAAGCAGGAAAGCGGCAGCGAGATCAAGAATCCCGGCGAGGCCGACCTTATCGAATGGAACGACATCGACTACGACAGCTTCGGCCTATCAGGCTTCGGCATGGGTATCGACCTGGGAGCGACCTACGACCTGCTGCCCGACCTGCAGCTTTCAGCCGCAATCAACGATCTCGGATTCATGAGCTGGAGCAACGCCGTGACCGGCCGTACCGGCAGCGGCACCTGGACATTCGACGGCTTCAGCAACATCGCCGTCGACGACAGCCGTCCGGACTACGACGACAACAAGCTCGACGAACAGTTTGACCGCATGTGGGACGACCTGCAGGACGTCATCAACATACACCGGCGCGAAAACGGCTCCGGAAGCTACACGAAGGCCCTGCGCGCCACGCTGCATCTCGGCGCCGAGTACCGCATGCCATTCTACCGCAACCTCACGGGCGGATTCCTCTTCTCGTCGCACTTCGCCGGATGCTCGTCATGGACCGAAGGCCGCTTCTACGCCAACATCAAGCCCGTCAAGTGGTTCGACGCAACGGTCAACTACGGCGTATCGACCTACGGCTCGTCGCTGGGCTGGATGCTCAACTTCCATCCCAAAGGCTTCAACTTCTTTATCGGCAGCGACCATCAGTTCTTCAGCATCACGCCCCAGATAGTGCCTGTGGGCAAAGCCACAGCCAACATCAACTTCGGCTTCAACGTGACTTTCGGTTCCTGACCGCTGAAGTAATCCGCACCCCCGCGGCGATACAAAAAAGTAACGCCGATGCATAATGATTCGCGTTTTTTTCGCTACCTTTGTGGCAGTCAAACGCGAATCATTATGTTACAGTATATCCTCACAGAATCGCAGCGCTTCAGCGTGGCCGAGCTGTGCCAGATGGCCATAGAGGGCGGTTGCGGATGGATCGACCTGCATCTGCCCGAACTGACAGACGCCGACATCCGGACGGCTATCGAGCCGGAAGCCATCGAGATGTGCCGTCAGGCCGGCGTATTCCTTACAGTCGACGACCGCCCCGGGCTGGCCCGCGAGCTCGGGCTGCACGGCGTCCGCTTCACATCCGCCGCAGGCCCCGACGGAGTAATTTCGCCCGCAACCGCGCGCGGGGATCTCGGCCCGGAAGCCGTCATAGGCTTCGTCACTGCCGATCCGTCGGCCGCACCGGCGATGGCTGAGGCCGACATCGACTACATCTGCACACCCGATTCGATGGACGCTGGGCGCCGGCGCGAATTCATCGCCGCCGTACGGTCACGCGGCTGTTCGATACCGGTCGTGGCCCAGGGCGACATCACTCCCGACAACGCCGCCGCAATCCTCGCCGAAGGCTTCAGCGGACTCGCCGTCGGGAAATATATCACCGACGCGCCCGACCCCGTCGGCGCTGTCGCCGACCTGCTGGCCGCAATCCAAGGCTGATGGAAAGCCTGCGCACCATACTGCTCAAGACTGCCTTGCCGATCGTCATCGGCGTGGGAGTCGTCGTATGGCTGTTCCTGAAAGACTTCAACCCTGCGGCACTGTCGATCCTTACCTTCGACACTCGCACCGTGCTGTCGCTGGCAGCCTGCCTCATATTCGTGGCCGGACGCGACTTCGGCCTCACCTGGCGCTTCCGCACCATCACCGACGGACGCCTGTCGTGGCGACGGGCCCTGCGCGTCGATATCATGTGCGCCTTCACCTCGGCCATCACCCCCTCGGCCGTGGGCGGGAGCGCCCTGGCCATCTTCTACCTCAACCGCGAGGGCATCAAGGTCGGGCAGGCCACCACGCTGACGCTCACCACCCTGTTCCTCGACGAGATGTTCTTCGTGGTCTTCTGCCCGATACTGGTGATGGTGCTTCCGGTCGATGAGCTGTTCGGCATGACCACGGGCAATACCTTTCTCGAAAGCGTCAAGGTGATATTCTGGCTCGTCTACGCCGGCATTGTCATCTGGGCGGCGATCCTCTTTACAGGCATCCTCGCACGGCCCGAATGGCTCGAGCGCACGGTCGTGAAGCTCTTCAGCCTGCGCTGGCTGCGCCGCTGGAAAAAAGGAGCCGTGAAGATGACCTCCGGAATGCGCGCCACCTCGGCCTGGGTCAAGGGCCAGTCGCGGCGCTGGTGGCTCAACGTGTTCGGAGCCACGACGCTGTCATGGTTCTCGCGCTATCTGGTGGTGAACGCGCTGTTCTTCGGCTTCGTGCCTGCGGCGTCGCAGCTGATGGTCTTCGGACGTCAGTTCGTAGTGTGGGTCGTACTCATGATCAGTCCTACCCCGGGCGGCAGCGGCGTCAGCGAGTGGCTGTTCACCAACTACTACGGCGACCTCATAGGCGACCTGTCGGCCGCGCTCGTCATCGCCATGATCTGGCGCGTAGTCAGCTATTACATCTACCTTGTGGCGGGGGCGTGCCTGCTGCCTTCATATTTCAGAAAACGTAAATGAGACATCTTATAACAGTCCTGATCGCCGTGCTGACGGCTCTTCAGATGCAGGCGGCCGACCGCCGGGCGGTCGTGTTCACAATCGACGCCGAAATTGACGCCGCAGCGTGGCGCCACACCCGCAGCGTGCTCGATCAGGTGGCCGCGAGCCGCGAGCCCGTCGGCCTGGTGATGCTGCGGCTCAACACCTACGGCGGCGAGGTCGACATGGCCGACTCCATACGCACGGCCCTGATGCGCCTCCGCATCCCCACCGCCGTCTACATCGACCACAACGCCGCCTCGGCCGGCGCGCTGATATCGCTGGCCTGCGACACCGTCATCATGGCTCCGGGGGCTACAATCGGCGCCGCTACCGTGGTCGACGGCTCCGGCGAACCGATGCCTCCGAAATATCAGAGCTACTGGAGTTCGATAATGCGCGCCACGGCCATGGCCCACGGCAAGTATATACCTGAAGGCGACAGCGTGGCCCGCTGGCGCCGCGACCCGGCCCTGGCCGCCGACATGGTCCGCCCCGACAAAGCCGTGTCATTCACGGCCACCGAGGCTGTCGGCAACGGCCTGGCCGACGGCATAGCCCCTACCCTCGACGACGCCCTGGCCTTGCTCGGCTACACCGCCTCCGAAGCCCGGCACATCGAGCCGTCGACCACCGACCGCCTGCTTGGCTTTCTCTCATCGGCCGCCGTCCGCGCCATTCTCATCACACTGATCCTCGGCGGCATATACTTCGAGATGCACACTCCGGGGCTCGGCGTCGCCGCCGGTGTGTCGATCGTGGCCGCCGTTCTGTATTTTCTGCCGATGGTCGTCACCGGCACCATGGCCGCCTGGGTTGTCATCCTGTTCATCATCGGCATAGTGCTGCTGGCTCTGGAGCTGTTCGTCATTCCCGGATTCGGCATCGCTGGAATCAGCGGCATAGCCTGCATAGTGGTGTCGCTGCTCGGCGCCATGGTCTGCAGCGTGTCGGGCGGCTTCGACAGCGGTATGCTCGGCCGCGCGTCGCTGATCCTGATCAGCGGCACGGCGCTGGCCGCCGGTCTGGCGTGGCTGCTGACATCGCGTTTCGCGCCCCGACGCCTGCGCGAGGCATCGGCTCTCAACCATGAGCAGAAGGCCGAGATGGGCTACATTGGCGTCGACACCGCCCCGGCCGCGCTTACCGGCAGTACGGGAGTGGCCGTGACGGCCCTGCGCCCGGCCGGAAAGGTCGGTATCGACGGCCGCACGTACGACGCCTCCTCGACCGGCGATTTCATCGACGCCGGCGCTCACGTTCGCGTCGTCCGCTACGAAGGCGCCCAGATTTTTGTTGAAAAGGAAAAATAACTGACCCCATAATGAAATTCATCTGCATAATTCCCGCCCGCTACGCCTCGACTCGCTTTCCGGGCAAGCCGCTTGCCACGATCGGCGGCAAGACCATGATCGAACGGGTATACACCCGCGCCCGCATGGCCATCGACGATGTGATCGTGGCCACCGACGACCGCCGCATCGCCGATGCCGTCGAGGCCTTCGGCGGCCACGCCGTGATGACCTCCCCCGACCACCGCAGCGGCACCGACCGCTGCTACGAAGCCTACTGTCTGTGCGGTTCCGACGCCGACGTGGTCATCAACATCCAGGGCGACGAGCCCTTCATCGATCCCCGTCAGATCCGTCCGCTCCAGGGCTGTTTCGACTCGCCTGCGACCGACATAGCTACCCTCATCCGCCGCTTCGACCCGTCGCTCGGCTTCGACGCGCTCTTCGATCCCAACACGCCAAAGGTCGTGACCGGCGAGGACGGCCGCGCGCTCTACTTCTCGCGCAGCATAATTCCCTATGTGCGCGGCTACAAGTACACCGAATGGCTCGACATGGCAACCTTCTACACCCATGTCGGCATCTACGCCTACCGCCGCGAAGTGCTTGCCGCGATCGTGAAGCTGCAGCGTTCGCCGCTCGAGATCGCCGAATCGCTCGAACAGCTCCGCTGGCTTCAGAACGGATACAAGATCCAGACGGCCCTCACCGACTGCCCAACTATCGGCATCGACACACCGGCCGACCTCGAGCAGGCAGTCAGGTTCCTTAACTCGCATCCTGAATGAGCGCGCCCGACCGCACCAAGGCGCCGGCCGTCAGCACTTTCGGCGACATAACCCTGAAGGACGAGACTGTTGAAACGCTCTCGACCGGCACGGACCTGCATCTGATCGACGCGGGCGACCAGGACCTGGTGCGCCTGACTCTGCTGTGGGACGGGGGCACACTCGACGCCACCCGTCAATCGCTGCCGCTGTTCGTCACCGAAGGCATGCGCGAGGGTACACTGCACACCTCGGGCGAAAGCATCGCTGACGCGCTCGACTTCGCGGGCGCACGTCTTTCATCGCGTGTGACCGAGCATCATACAGGCTTCGAACTGATGGCCATAAGCCGCAAACTTCCCGCGCTGCTGCCCATTTTGCGCGAGATGATCATGGAACCGGCGTTCGAACCCTCCACAGTGGCGTTCTGGGCACGCAATGCTGCCGGAGCACTCGCCACCAAGATGGCCAAGGTCAGTTACCACGCCTCGCAGGCCGTCACCCGCGCCATCAAGGGCGCAGGGCATCCCGCGTCACAAGTTGAAACACCCGAAAGCATCCTTGCCACCGACCGCAGCGACGTGCTGCTGACCCACAGCCGTTTCATCGGCCCGGGACGCCTCCATGCCTACCTTGGCGGAAAACTCGACGGCGACATCATCGATGAAGTCAGGGCTTTTCTGGAGTCGCTGCCCGTATCCGCAGTCGAATCACCCATAGTGATCGTGCCCGACAGTCCCGAGCCGCCTCAGCGCATCGACATCAAGGTCGACGGCGCCGTTCAGTCGGCCGTCATGATGGCCATGCCCGCCATACCGCGGTCGCATCCCGACTACATTGCCCTGCGCCTGGCCATCATCGCGCTGGGCGGCTACTTCAGCAGCCGCCTCATGACCAACATCCGCGAGGAAAAGGGCCTGACCTACGGCATCAACTCCTGCCTGCTCGGCTCGTTCGAAGGCTCGCAGGTGCGTATCGGAGCGCAGTGCGACCGGGCCAATGTCGAGCAGGTCATCGATGAAACCAAGGCCGAGATCACTCGCCTGTGGACCGACCCGCTGTCGGCCGACGAGCTCCGTCGCCTGCAGCTCAACGCCTGGACATCGCTGGCCTCCACGACCGATTCGCCGTTCACCGTCGCCGACTACTATATCGTCCGACTCGAGGTAGGCACCGACGCCGACTACTTCGGCCGTCAGCTCCGCGAGATCGCCGCGCTGACACCCGCACGCATCGCCGACGTAGCCCGACGCTACCTCGACCCAGCCCTCCTCACCGTCGCCGTCGCCGGCTGATCAGTCGCGGAAGTAGATGCGCTTGACGCGGGGGGCGACAGAGGCTATGATTTCGTAGGGGATGGTGTCGAGCGTCGCGGCGTGCTGCTGGACAGGTTTTTGGGTGCCGAAGACCTCGACAGCATCGCCGATCTTCGGGTCAGTCACATCGGTCACGTCGATCATGCATTGGTCCATGCAGATATTGCCGACAGTCGGGCATTCCACGCCGTCGACCACAAACGAGGCGTTGCCGCGGCCGAGGTGGCGGTTGACACCGTCGGCATAGCCTATAGGCACGGTTGCCACTACTGAATCACGCCCCAGGACGCCGCGGCAGCCGTAACCGACGGTCGTGCCGGCCGGCCAGCGGCGCAGCGAGATGATCGTAGACCGCAGCGTGGCCACAGGCCGCAGCGGCGCATCATCGTCGAGGGGCGACACGCCGTAGAGGCCGATGCCCAGGCGCACCATATCGTACTGGTGGTCGGTGTAGCGCATGATTCCGGCAGTGTTAAGGACGTGACGAAGTACCTTGTACGGCAGCGCACCGACAATCTTCGACGACATTTCTTCATAAAGCCGCAGCTGCATTTCGGTGTAGCTGTCGAGGTCGAGACAGTCGGCCGTGGCCAGATGGCTGAAGACCGAGGCGACTTCGACATCGTCCAGCGTGAGGAGCTCGGCCACAAGTCCGTCGACCTCGTCGGGCGTGAAGCCCACTCGGTGCATGCCCGTGTCGAGCTTGATGTGCACCTTGAAGCGACCGACGTTCCAGCGCGCGGCAGCCTCGCGCAGCGTACGCAGCTCGCGCAGCGAGAATACCGACGGCTCCAGGCCGTAGTCGAACAGTGCCTTGTAGTTGCCCGTGATGGGGTTGAGCACCACGATAGGCATTGTGATGCCCCCGCGGCGCAGCTCCACGCCCTCGTCAATGACAGCAACGGCCAGATAGGCGGCTCCCTGTGCCTGAAGAGTCTTGGCTATCTCCACGGCACCCATTCCGTAAGCCTCGGCCTTGACCATACCTACGATTCCGGTCGCAGGCCGGAGCAGCGAACGGTAATAGTTGAAGTTATGCACCACCGAGTCGAGATTGACTTCAAGAGTGGTGTCGTGGCGGGGAGCCTCGAGCATGGCCTTGATGCGTTCGAGCTGGCGGCGCCCGCTGCCGAAAAGCAGTACGGTCTCGCCGCTGAAATCGTCGGGTCCGAAATCGCGGAGAAAATCATCGGCTGAGGGCGCAGTCTCAAACCGCAGAGGCGCGAATGTCCGGGCATGTGCCGCAATGTCGGCGCCGATGCCAATGACGCGGTCGACGCCTGCGGCTATGAGGTCGGCAGCCACCGAGGCGTAGTATTGTTCGGAATCCGAAGCGCCGCGGAGCAAGTCGGCCAGTATGGCCGTATTGCTGCGGGTAGATGTGGAGCGGCGGCTCATAAAATCCAGTGAATGCCGCAGCGACACCTCGTCGGCGGTGAAGCCGTCGTAGATCACCACGCAGTCGTTTACCCCTTCGTGCACGTCGATGCGGTTGGTCGGATACTCGTCCTGAGCAGTTTCTGCAGCTTCGTAGCCGAGGTCGCGGCACACGGCCACAACTACCTTGCGGTCAAAGTCATCATCTCCGTCGACCGGAATCAGTTCGACCTGACCTTCGAGTCCCGCAACTATATCATCCACCATCGGATCGCCCGAAGCATAATACAGACGGCGGCATCCGGCAAACAGCTTTATTTTCTCGGCAATCTTCTCGGCGCGCGAGGCAAAGCCCTCGTCGTGCTCGGCCGTTATGGGTGTCAGGATGCCGATTCCGGGGCGCACGGTAGCCGCGAGCTCGTCCATCGACCCGGCGCGGTCAATGCCCACCTCCACTATCGCCACATCGGCGCCGCGGTCGAAGCCGCAGACCGACAGCGGCACGCCGATGCGCGAATTCCAGCTGCGCGGGCTGCGCTCGACGCGGCATTTCCCGGCAAGAGCGCGGTAGAGCAGCTCTTTGACCACGGTCTTGCCGACGCTGCCGGTGATGCCGACGAACACCGTATCCGTCATCTCCGACCGCCACAGCGCCGCTATGCGCAGCATGGCCGCTTCGACTGAATCCACGACCAGGAAAGTAGCCTCAGGCATCAGCCCGGCGTAGGCAGCCGGCAGTTTCTCGACCAGAAAGCGGCGCACGCCCCGCCGGTACATATCGGCTACGTAGCGGTGCCCGTCGGCCGCGCCGCTGATGGCGCAGAACATTCCGGAAGCCGACATCATCGGCGAGCGGCTGTCGATTATGAGATGAGTAACTACTGTGTCGCCGGCTTCTGAACCCTCCGCTAAAGTTCCGGTCACATGCTGTATATCTTTGACTGTCAGTTTCATTTTTTCTTATCTATATGGCAATTCCGCAGCGCCAGCCGATGGTTTTCAGCTATCTGTTGCCTGATCTGCGGCGTGCAGTATGCTTCGGTGAATTTTTCATAAATATACTCGACCGCCATGTCCGACGGATGTTTCATGTCGGGGGCGTAGTAGCGGTAGTCGCGCAGATCGTCGTTGACGATCTCATATGCCGGGAAATAGTCGGCTCCCGTCAGCAGGCATATCCTGTCGATGGCCACGCGCAGGACGGCTTTCGACAGAGAGTTCGCCGCCAGGCCATAGGCCGTGTATCGGATCGGCGACAGGGTGAATACTACTTTCGGAGGCAGCTTCGGCAGCCCGGCGGAAGTCCACGCCCTGACTATGCTTTCGGTATCGAGATCGATTTCATCGAACATAGCGGCCGGAAGGCGATGACAGTTGGCTACGACGGCGCCGGTGTCGCGCAGACGGTAAGCGCGTGCTGATCCGAAAGTGAAAATCACGGCCGTGGCCTGTTCGAGCGCCTCGGTGAGCAGCCGGCGGTCGGCGTTCACGGCCTCGGCAAGCGCAGCCCCATCGGCTCCCGCATAGCGCGAGGCACCGTCCATGCAATGCCAAAGATCACCGTGGTGATAGAAATCTGCCTCGACGAAATCGGAGCGGCGGAAGTAAGCCCGCTCTACTGACAAGGGGTTGAACAGCGGTCCCATCGGATTGTGTGTCACATGGAAGCCGTCCATGGCCAGCCGCTCTCCTATGGAATCGCTGAAGCACGAGCCCAGCATCACTATCCGGTCATCGAAGCCGAGACCGAACGACCCGTGCAACTCTTCTATTTCCGTCCTGAACTTCATCAGTACATCTGATAGTCAATCGAAAGCACCTGGAATTCGGTGCGGCGGTTGATCTGGTCGGCTATGTCCTGATCCTCGGGAGAGAGACTGAGTATGTATTCCTCGGTAAGCACGTCGCCTTCCTTGAACTGCGGATGCTCGCGGGCGAGTTTCTTCGTGATGGTCTTCGGGCGCGACTCGCCGTAACCCTGCGACTGCAGCCGGTCGGCCGATATGCCTTGGGCTATCAGATAGTCGATCACCGACTTGGCACGTCGGCCCGAGAGATCGATGTTGTAGGCGTCCGAGCCGTGGCGGTCGGTGTGGGAAGCCATTTCGATGGTCACGTTTGGATTGTCGCGGAGCACCTGTACCATCTCGTCCAGAGCCTCCTTCGACTCGGGGCGCAGTGTGGCACGGTCGTAGTCGTAGAAGATGTTGTCGATCACCACAGGCTTGGTTATCGAGGCCAGGATGAAGTCGACGCCGTACTCAGCATCCTCCTCGGCCGCATCGCTGGTAAATTCCTGGCGGGCGTTGAGGTAGCCTCGCGCGCCGGCGAGCATCACGTAGCGCACGCCGCGGCTGAGCGGGAACGAAAACGAACCGTCGGCGCGGGCGACAGCTTTCTGATTGGAGCCGTCGTCGCCGATGATGCGGATCACGGCATTGGCTACCGGCTCCTCGTCCCTGTCGAGGACCCAGCCCGAAATGATGATCTTCAGGTCGGGCAGTTCGAACGAATAGATGTTGTCGTAGCCGCGGGCATCGTTGCGGTTCGACGAGAAGAAGCCGCTCTCGCCCTCGCCGAAAGTGATGCCGAAGTCATCGGCCGCCGAATTGACCGGAGTGCCCATGTTCACGACCTCCCAGCCGCCCGAAGGTTTCTGTTCGGCGGCCGCCGTAGCCGGGATGACCGTCGGATGCGAAGTAGATGACCGAGTCGGTGCGCACGTATGGGAACATCTCGTCGCCGGGCGTGTTGATCCACTCGCCCAGGTTCTCGAGCGAGCCAAGGCGCTGGTTGATGTTGATGCGCCAAAGGTCGCGGCCGCCCGCACCGCCGGGCATGTCGCTCGAGAAGTAAAGCCACTCTCCGGATGGCGACACGGCAGGATGGCCCATGGCCGACAGCGTGTCGGCCGTGATCTCGAACTTCTGCGGCGCGCCCCACTTGGCATCGCTGCGCTGCGAGGTGAATATCTCTACGGTGGTATTGGCGTTGGGCTCGCGGCGCGCGCGGGTCAGGTACATCAGAGTGCCGTCGGGCGAGAAAGAGACGATCCCTTCCTCAGCCTCGGTGTTGAGCTCGCCTTCCACAGGCTCGGGACGCTGCCACACCCCCTGTTCGTCCTTGACGGCAACCCATATGTCGCCTTTCTTCATGCCGGTGATCTCGCTTCGCGGACCGGTCACCTTCTCGCGGGTGGTGGTGAAATACAGGCGGTCGTAGGCGCCGGGAACAAACATCGGCGAAAAATCACTGCGGGGCGAGTTGAACAGCTCGCTCTTGCGCACCACATAGCGCGTGGCACCGCTGCGCGAGGCGCCCAGGCGCGCGCCGGCAAGCTCGGTCTGTGCCCGAGTGTCACCGGGGCGCAGCGTCAGATATTCCTCATAGGCTTTCACAGCCTGTGCATACTGCCCCGCCGCATGCAGATTCTCGGCCAGACTCAGATAGGCTGAAGTGTCTCCGTATTCGTAGCGGATGGCATTCTGATATGCCGCGGCCGCCCGCTGGAACTGGCGCAGCCGCTCGTGGCACCTGGCCATTTTGAAAGCCACCATGCCGCGCTGCGCGCGTTCCTCTTTCTTGGTCAACTTATTGTATATCTTACGGTAGGTGCGGGCAGCGTCATAGTACTCGCCGCGCGCCATCTGCTCGTCGGCCACCGACAGCTTCGCACCGCCGCACCCGGCCGTCGAGGCCGCAAACGCCACAAGTACGGCAGCCGCCAGCGTCCGCACAATTTTCACTGTAATTCTCATATATCGAAAAACGAGCTTATTCCTTAATTAGTATGCAAAGTTACGCAATTTTTTCGTAATTTTGCAGTCAGACCAAAGTCTTAGAATATGAAAAAGCTATTATCAACTCTGGTGCTGCTGATCACCGTCGCAGCAGTGGCTTTCGCCAAAGGACCGACAGCCGCCGTCGTTTTCTCTGTCGAGCCGAAGATGACATCCCA
>CAJJQT010000005.1 GCA_905193995.1 uncultured Porphyromonadaceae bacterium
TTGCTTTAAATCCAAATTTAATATGTTTTTCAACACATTCTATTGTCATCTCAATTTATATTTGTAACTTTGTATCTTAAGTAACAAGAGATATCTGAGCATGGTCGATACGGTTTAACCATACAACGGCAGAGATGCCTTCAAAACCAAAAATATTAAGAAGCTCCATAGCAGTCGTTACAGGCTCGACCAGCCTTCAGATAACTGCCAGTGGAGTTTTTCGTTTATTAGCTTGTAACTGAATGATAGTACAAACTATGACAAAAACGAAGGCTAAGCCTTTTCTAAATGAGCTTTGACGCCGATATTAAATGACACAAGAGCAACAGGTAATTGATACATTGCGCAACCAGGGAGGATATGCCACATTGCGCAGACTCAACGAAGTTATGGATTTCTCCTCATGGAAAACCAAAACTCCGGAAGCCAGCGTAAGAAGGATTGTACAGCTTAGCGACGCCATTTTCAGAATTGAACCGGGATTATGGGCGCTTGAAGAAGCTCGTGATATAATTCTAAAAAAATTTCATATCAAGGTTGGAGACGCTCGTAGTGTTGAGTTGTTCAGCCACGCATATTATCAAGGACTTTTAATAGAAATAGGACATTACAAGAATGCGTCTACATACGTTCCTCCACAGGACCGGCACAGACTCTTTTTAGACAAAGAACTCGGGGAGTTAACAGATTATGAGATTATACCACCTTTTACTCATGACACCTTGTTGCGCAAAGCAAAAACAGTTGACGTAGTTTGGTTTAATGAGAGGTGTATGCCAACTCATTTTTACGAAGTTGAACATACAACAGACATCAAAAACTCTCTTTCGAAATTCTATGAACTGCAGGACTTCTTTTCATCGTTCTATATTGTAGCGAATGGTCGGAGAGAAATGGAGTTTAAGGATAAAATCAGTAACTCGCAGTACGAAAATATAAAAAATAGAGTATCGTTTCTGTCTTATGACAGGGTAGCCTCATATTATTCCAGTCTTTCTCAAGAGAGCAAAATAGGATGGAAGTAACTCACTTTTAGATGCTCATTCCAGCCAAAAATATCACTAGTATATACTTAAAATGATCTTTTTCAGTAATTTAGTAGGATCTTCGGAAATTTGATCCTAATTTTGCAATCGCTTTGAAAAAACTTGCATACTTTACTGAAAAATGATCACGACCTCCGCGCACACCTTAGCAAAACCATTCTTGAAATGGGCTGGTGGCAAAACACAGTTACTTCCTGCCATTGAACGGATCTTGCCATTTTCTTTCATTAGACATCCTTCTGTAACATACGTTGAACCGTTTGTCGGCGGAGGAGCTGTCATGTTTCATCTTCTCCAGAAGTATCCTAATATTTCAAAAGCTATTATAAATGATATAAATCCACATTTAATCCATACTTACGAAGCTATTAAAAATCACCCTGACGAATTAATCTCAACGTTGGCTAAAATTCAAAGCACCTACAGGGCATTGGCTGTTACAGAACTGCAGAAGGGATTTTTTCTTGAGATTCGAGACACGTTCAATTCCAGCAATCTTTCTTTGGTCGAAGATGCCGCCTTTATGATCTTTCTGAATCGGACATGCTTTAACGGGCTGTATCGTGAAAATTCAAAGGGAGCATTTAATGTGGCATATGGCAAATACATCAATCCGACTATTCTTGACGAGCATCTAATAATGGCAGATCACAGAATACTACAGAAAGTTGAAATTCTGCATGGCGATTTTTCCCAGGTTGAGGCATTCGTTTCTGGCGATTACACTTTTATGTATTTTGATCCACCATATCGTCCCGTAAGTTCTACCGCGAATTTTAATGCGTATAGTAAAAACTCATTCAACGATAAAGAACAGTATCGTTTAAGAGATTTTTTTGCTAAGATGCATGAATCCGGCTGTCAAGTCCTTTTAAGTAATTCTGATGGAGCTTCATTGAATAGTGCAAATACCTATATGGATGAACTGTATCAAGATTTTCTTATATATCGAGTGTTTGCCAAGCGTTCGATATCCTGCTCCGGCTCCAAACGTGGCCCGGTTTCTGAACTTCTTATAAGAAATTATCAGCATTGTCAAGGAGAGTTCGAGTGATAATTGCTTCAAACTAAATCTTTGTTTTTAACTATAGTATCTAGTAACCGCCATTTCTTATTTCATTGCTAAAAAAGGAATAAGCTATCGGACAGAAAAGGGCGTGTTTTTAACAATGGCGAGCGGGATAAAGGACTACGAAAGCCATCATAGTTAACCGAAAAGGTTAATTTTATGCTGAGAAAAGCTAATACAACGGTACCATCTGGATTTCCGGGACTCACCATAATATATTCTCAATAGCCAACGTTCTGACTGAACTTGGCTATAAAATACTAAACGTAATCACTTGGGCAAAGACAAATCCCCCGCCAAACATATCTTGTCGCTTCTTTACTTACTCAACAGAGTTCATCATTTGGGCACGTAAGTGTCCAAAGGTGCCCCATAAGTATAATTACGAGCTTATGAAAGCAATCAATGACGGAAAGCAGATGACAGACGTATGGCGACTTCCTGCAATCGGACGTTGGGAAAAATCATGCGGCAAGCATCCTACGCAGAAGCCGTTGGCTCTTCTCACCCGCATCATCCTCGCCAGCACTGATGAACACGATTGGATTCTAGACCCATTTGCAGGTTCGTCAACGACTGGTATTGCTGCTAATCTATGTGGCCGGAGATTCCTTGGGATTGAGAAGGAATTGAATTTTATTAATCTTGGAAAAGCTCGAAGGATTGAAATTGCTCAACCAGATATAAGACAGACGTATATCCAAAGAATATCAGATTTGTCGTATACGCAATCCGCAGATTATGCCAATGAACCAGATTTTGAATATGGACTAGACATCCCCTTCTGAAACTAGTGTTAATCTCAATTGCATAGGAATTTACCATGGATTTTCCATCCATTGGTAACCCTCCGAAGAACGATACCATTTTGATGTATCATAGAGCCTAAACTCTGTTTTTTCACATGCCTCAACTAGTTTATCAAATGAAATTTTACTGAATGCGAACTCATGATATTGCGGATTATTCCTTCTATCAAATACCTTCTCTATCTGTTGTTGCCAATCAGACTTTCTAAGTTTGTTTGACAATGCTAATTGTGCTAGATAACATAGGTCTGAAAGGACAGCAAAGTCATCTTCGTTTTGAAGATTTAGAATATCGGCTGCCTCTGCAATGTATTTTGTTATTGGTGAATTGAATAGTAAGATTAAACCATATGTGCTCTTGATACCATCATAAGGGATAGATGCGCTAAAATCTATATCATGCAATTGAATAAAGCATGCTTCAGAATCATTGTGCATATCCCTTCTTTTGGGCATTCTCAGCCAAAACTTCTTTCCGACAAATTTTTCCCATTTAATATCAAGGCGACGCTGTTCTGAGACGACTCTAAGATCTGAAATTTGGAATTCAGACAGTAGAATATTATCAATTAAATTATGAAAACGTCTTTTATTTAGAAGAAAATCAATATCGCCTAAATTTGCGTTTTCTGAATTATATAAATCATCTAAAATAGAAACTACAGACTTATTGGATTTGATTTCTTTGAGAAGTTTATTAGCAGAATCGAAAGCTTCACTCTCAATTGTCCAATAATGTCCATTGGATTTAAGGTCATTAATTGAAACAAATTGACGTTCACCTTGACTTTCGATTAGCATAGTTGGAATCTCACAGAGTTTTCGCATCAATAACTCTTTATTAGAGAAATCAACATTGACCCCATGATTTCTACGAGACAGGAAATTTGTTAGCAACCAATCCGACTCATCAGCTGCCCATGTAATCGAG
This sequence comes from uncultured Porphyromonadaceae bacterium, assembly GCA_905193995.1. GTDB lineage: Bacteria > Bacteroidota > Bacteroidia > Bacteroidales > Muribaculaceae > CAG-873. The sequence goes on from CAJJQT010000005.1 coordinate 3,856, forward strand.
AATTCTTTACATAATTTTTCTCGTTCTTCTGTGATATTTTTTAAATATAGAGCATAAATAATCTCTAGTGTTTTTTCCAAGTTACTAGAATTAATATTTGAACGGGCGACATTTGTTTTTGGAGCCTTTTCACCAGTCATATTTGCATACGAGATAAAGCGCTTGTTTACAAATCCGGGGGTATTTGAATCAATTCGAATTCCCTCAATACTAATTCCTATAGGCGTAATAGGATGATGACTTAAATCAATCCAATTTGAAGCCTCAACCATAGACCACTCTCTTAGAAATGAGTTGTGCTTTAACAATACACAAAGATCAATACCTTCATCATTGTATTCTGAGACTTTATAATTCAATCTGTCCGGCTGTGGTACTACTGACTCAATCAGGTTGTGCAATAGTGCAGCAGGAGAATCAAATCCTATTTTAACTTCTTCTTCTCCATTATCAAAGACAAACTCACATTGTGGAATTAAAATCCAATATTGAAGGATTTTGAGTGGATCAAAATCCTTAACATCAGGGCGAACTTTCAGTTTTATTGAGGTTCCGACATCTTCAAGTAATTTGAGGTTAGAATTTTTTTCCGCACCATATTTAAGAAGATATTTACCATGGACATTTCTAATTTTCAATAACAGAGGTTTTTCCTCTGCGTTCATAGTGGTTAAAATATCCACATCATCCGCAATTAGGAAGCATGTAAGAAGTCCGATTCCAAATCTACTAATAGAGTTATATCCAGGATGTTGTTTCTGGAACTCAGGATCTTGGTATCTTGAAGAACCTACTTTTAATAAGTGATTCTCAATAATGTCAAGATTCATTCCAGTACCATTATCCATTATAATTAATTCTCTTGAGATTTCATCCCAACAAACCTTGATCTTAGGAGAAAAGGCCTCGGTCTCACCAGATGGAGATGTTGGGTGCAACTCATAGTTTCTAACCTTTACTGCATCTATTGCGTTCTGTGACAATTCACGAAGGGATACAGAGAGATTATTGTAGAGTGTTTCTCCTACTAAAAGACTTAAAACTTTGTTCTGGTCTATGGTAAATGAGAGTTGCTTACGCTCGAAATTTTTTGTTTGTATGGACGAGTCATCTATGTCTTTCCATGGAAAGTCATAGATCGAAGCGTGTTTTTTCTTAGCAACTTCATTAAGTCTAAAGCTATGTTTCAGCTGAGTTCTGACATAATTTAGATATTCTATAAGAGCAAAAAAACCTCGTTCGTCTTCAAAGTATGCATTAACCTCTAAGGTATCACTTGGAATTTCAGGACACTTATTCCCTTCATCATCTACTGGAATCTTTGGGGTTACACTTGCAACTGCACGTTGTTTTGCCCACTCTTCTTGGCTAATTGGATTGGTTGGGGCTATAACTCTATACTCAATATTGGGAGTCCTGTCTTGGGTAATATGTAGAAGATCCGCGGTTCTAAGAATAAGTGCTGCATAAAAGACATTGGCCTTTTCTTGTGGAGTTGCACCATAAGATTGAGACACTTTGTATTTATCAAAGTCATCAAGATCATCTAAAGAATGACTCTGGCATACCTTGGCTAAATCCACCTTAAACAATGCAGGAAGATTTTTAACTAGTTCCCCAACAATTTCTGTAACCTTGGAATCATAGGAAACAAACGGACTGTTTTCATCCAAAATCCAATTGTATACGCGGTCTCCGTGATGACTTCTTACATACTCTTGGAATATAAATCTTTCTTGTTGATCTGAAGTTAAAGAAGAAATAGAAGAAACGTTATAAACGTCCTCCAGATATTTACTACGAAATTTTTGAAACTCCCTGGACTTATCTCTATTTTCGTATTCTTGTTTTGTCACCAACATCCCTAGATCATGGAAGTAGAAGGATAAAACTATCAAGAGCCAGTCCGCACTTGATAATTGTTTTTTAACAGTATCAGGAATAATATATTCTAAGGATGTCAACATACCATCAATATGAGTGATGTCATGTTTTGTATATTCATCAAAAATGCCATCCCTGCCAATCAATCCTAACAGAGACTTGACTTTGTCCTTTATGTCCCTAAGATTGACCGACGAGAAAGCCGACAGCTTCAGTGCCTTTTCTGCGTTGATTTCAGCGAAACTGGAAAATTCGATGCTCATATTGCGTCTTCTGATAATATAGGTGCAAAGATAATGAAAATTCCTCAAAGATTTAGCAGAGTGCAAGATCTATTTAGTAATAAAAAGTTTAGTTCAGCTCGGGCACTATATATGCCCGTTGAACTGAACTCATGTATAGGGACTGGTGAGAAAACATTAGTCGAGGAGGTTGACGAGTTCTTTCTTCATGTCTTCGTCGATGTCGCGGTAGCGGGCGAAGGCTTTGCTGCCTTCTTTATGTCCGCTGAGAGAACCGACGAGGTTCGGGTCTTTAACTTTCTTGTAGAGATTGCCGATGAAGGTGCGTCGAGCGAGATGGCTACTTACAATTTCGTTGATGGGTCGTTTCTCTTCAGCGCCGGTTGTCGGATTGAGAACGGTTACCATTCGATTCACCCCGCATGTCGTGAATATTTTCTTGATTGCCACGTTGTATTTCTGCGAACTGATGAAAGGGAAAAGCTTTCCGTTCAAGCCATCGCGACCGGCATACTTTTCAACAAGTGCCTTTGCTCTAGCATTGAGAGGAACCCTAACGACCTGCGGTCTCTCGTCTTTCGTCTTTTGTGGCATATATTCGATTGCATCGTTGATTATACTTGCCGAAGTCATGGCCATAAGGTCCGATACACGACAGCCAATCAAGCACTGAAAGATAAAGATGTCACGCTGAGCCTCCAATGACGGATTCGCGGACAGGTCATAGTCGGCGATCTTGTCCCGCTCTTCAAGTGTGATGTAGTATGGCGTACCATACACCTCCGTAGTCTTGCCGTTGTATTTTGCAAATGGGTCGTTGGTCGTCAGTTCCTGACCCCGACACCAGCGATAGAAAGCTCGCATCAATCCGAAAAGACCGATGATAGTGTTATCTCCCTTAGGTTGTGGCTTGGGCTTTTTTCTCGTTGTATGAGTGTCCGCCGGTACAGCCTTGTAGATTTCCGGATATTTCTCATGGATTTCATGTTCTGAGCGCAGGAACTTCTCGAAACTGGTTACGTCATCGACAGTGAATTCGTTGAGCTTAATCTTATAGCGACTGCGACCATTGGCGCGGACATATAGCTCATACCGCATCAAGGCACGTTTTAGGACTCGCAGATGCTTGATGCGCCATTCCGAGATATTTTTCTTCTCGATGTAATCCTCAAATATATCGAAGAAGCTTGGCTCACGAGGTTGCCGTTTCTGTTTTTCTGGCTTCGGATGCAGGAACAAGTCATATTGAGTGACTACAAAATCCTTAGTAAGAGTATCAGCAGGTGTTTTTTCACAGAGATTGATGAGGAAGCGCTCAATGTCGATAAGCCTATCCTCAATAGCCCGAATTTCAGCACGAGCGGTCGGATCTTTCGGCAATGAGAAAACACCTTTGTCAAATCGTGATGGATCCATCCATAATCCAGTCTTCAGCCGGACTACAAGATTACGGGACACTGAAAGGCGAAGCAGAAGTTCAGCCTTTCCCAATGGGTTTGTACCCTTCGTGATATTACGGGTGAGTGTTGCCATAGGAGAGTGATTTAAATTTTAAACGCGAAGTTAGTCAATCCGGTTGACATACACAATAGTTTTCGTGTCAACGCCGTGTCAACCAAGATTGATTTTAACTAAATCAAGACAAATTCTTCGACAAATTCAAAATTATCCGAATTGCTTTATAATCGTTAATATCAGGTATATAGTGCAAATTTTATAATTTACTCAAACTCCGTCTCAATCCAACTAAATCTAATATTCGTGCTCATGTTCTGGGCACTATAAAAGCGGCTTAACAAAGTGATAAGCACCGAGTTAAGTCGCTTTATTTATTTTATGCAGGCAAATTACAGGCAAAATTCAAATATTCTGCGTAACTTTTGCAGTCCAATACGCATAGACGGTATTAGAGTGTACACATAAACACAGGTGATATTAATGATTGCATGCTATTTTAATAATACATGAATTGCATTCCTTTCTCAAAAATGGGACGTATCGGTTATTCTTGTTGGTCAGGTTGACGATTACTTTGACAATGATTCCTTTTCTTCGGGGTGGCTTTCGGTGGTCAGGAGGGCGAGATGGTGACCGAGGAGGGTAAGGTCGGCGATGAGGGTGCACTGTAAGCCCCGGAGGGTGGGGGAGGGAAAGGCGCGTAGGTCGGCGCGCAGATCAACCTCATGTCCGCCGCAGAGTTTTACCATGGCTTCCTTTATGGTCCAGGCGCGCGTGAGTTGGTAGAGCAGGTCGGTGCGGCTGTGTGCGTCAGGGTCGTAGAAGATAGTGAAGCTGCCGGGGCGGGTGTCGCATTCGACGCTCTGAAAGCCGAGCAGACTGCGCTCGTCGGCTGAGAGGAAGCGTGGGGCGACATTGAAAAGCTGCGCGCGCGGCTCCTCGATGTCAATGCCGATCGGCCGCGTGTAGTCAATGGCTACGGCGGCAAGCCGGCGTGAGTGGCTGATGCTGACGCTGATGTCTTTTCTGAACCTGACCTTGCCCCATGGAAGGAGGGGCTTCTGGGCAATGCAGGGTTCACCCCAGCGGTAGTGAGCGATGTAGGCGCGCGATAGCCGGGTCAGTTTCCGCATAAGCATAAGTGCGGTCCGGCGCTCGGCCTGACGGCGCGTCTCGCCCGCAGCCGCTTCAATGGGCGCTATTGCCACTGTCGTGGTGCCGAATTCGAGGAATCTGATATCCAGGCTCATTTCAGCTTGGTCATTGCGCGGTTGATATCGGCTTCGATTGCGTCGACGATGGGCCGGATGGAGTCGACAGCGGAGGCTGCGACCGGATCGGACATGTATACGGCGCCGCTGACGACGATACTGCGGTCGTCTGTGGCGAGGAACTGCAGCGGAGTGGCAGACCCGTCGGTGCGGACCGTGAGGATGTCGAATCCGGCTGCGTTGATGTCCTCACGTGTGACGGCAACATGGGCGCCGCTGTTGAGGGTGAGACGCTCGACGCGGTTGGCACGGACTTCGTCGATGTCGGAGGCGTCGACGGGGGTGAACGACACGTGCATGACTGCACCGTAGGCTGGATAAGCGACGTCGAGCCAGTCGGGCCGTGGACGGGATATGCGCGTTGCCGAGTTGACTGCGAAGCTTACAGGCAGGCTGTCGGGAACGGTCATGGCGGTGTCCATGGCAACAGGTCGCGGATATGCCGTGCGCCGCGGAACGGAGCTGTCTGCCCGGCCTCCGGAACAGCCGCTGAGAACATAGGCCGCAGCCAGAAGACATGCTGGCAAAACGGAACGCGCGGTCATGACTGCTGGATGTCGGGCATGACTTTGACGCGCACACGGGCGATGCGGTGCTCCGACAGATCGAGGACCAGGAAACGGCAACGGCCGTAGACGAGAGGCTCCTTTTCCTTGGGGAAATCGCCCTTGATGGCAAGCAGCATGCCGGCGAGGGTCTCGGCGTCCTCGGTTACGTCGCGGTAGTCGTCTTCGTCGAGTCCGGTGATGCGGAAGAAGTCGGTAAGCAGTGTGCGGCCCTCGAATTCATAGGTGTCGTCGCGCAGGCGCTTGAAGGTGGTGTCGGGAGTGTCGTATTCATCGTCGATGTCGCCGACGATCTCCTCAAGTACGTCCTCAAGGGTAACGATGCCCTGCGTGCCGCCGAACTCGTCGACCACGATGGCCAGATGCTGCTTACGCTTGCGGAAGTCCTCGAGGAGGTCGTCGATCATGCGTGATTCAGGCACGAAATAGGGCTCGCGCAGCAGGCGCGTCCAGTCGAAATCGTCCTCTACGTGGCCAATATAAGGCAACAGGTCGCGCGAGAACAGAATGCCGCGGATATTGTCCTCGCTGCCGTCATAGACGGGGATGCGCGAATAGCCGCTGTCGATGACCGTCTTCATGACTTTGTCGAACGAGGCACGGTAGTCGAGGTCGGTGATGTCGATTCTCGGAGTCATGATCTCGGAGGCATGCGTATCACCGTATTTGAGAATTCCTTCGAGGATCTCCTTGTCGCTCTTGGTGGCGCCGGAAGTCAGTTCGAGGGCCTGGCTTAGATCGTCGGTAGTGATGGCTTCGGGCTGCTTGGCTACGACGCGCTTGACGATCTTCGACGAGCCGGCGAGCAGACGCGCCATCGGACCGAGCAGGCGCTTGATGAGCGTCAGCCCCGGAAGGGCCATACGCGCCCATTTCACGGGGTAGTTGGAGCTGTAGATCTTGGGCAGTATCTCGCCGAAAAGCAGGATCAGGAACGTAAGTATAACCGTCTGAAGCACGAAACTGAGCACCGGACTCATTCCGGAGAATAGCGGTCCGAGAGCGAAATTGGTGAGAACGACAATGGTGACGTTGACCAGATTGTTGGCTATGAGGATGGTGGCAAGCAGCTGCTCGGGCTTTGCGAGCAGGCGGCGCACGCCTTCGCCCTGGCGGGTTTCGTCGATTTCCTCAAGCTGTGCGGGTGTAAGCGAGAAGTAGGCTATCTCGCTGGCCGACACGAAGCCGGAAAGCAGCAGGCATAGCAACGCGAGCACCAGCGCCACGATACCGGCGGCGGAAATTTCGGGTGTTTCTGTACTGAGCGTGCAGAGCAGCGTCTGCAGCAATTGTACCGGCTCGGAGGCCGGCAAGGGATCAATATCCAAAGCTTGGTGAGTTAAGTTAAACAATAGCGGCGGCGGAGCCCGGGCGGGGCCCCGCTGCCGTGATCATGTTGAATGTCAGTCGATGATGTCGAAGCCGGTGTACTTGCGGAGCACTTCGGGCACGACGATGCCCTCGGGCGTCTGATAGTTCTCGAGCAGCGCGGCCACGATGCGCGGCAGGGCCAGGGCAGAGCCGTTGAGGGTATGACAGAGATGTGTCTTCTTATCCTCGCCGCGGTAACGGCACTTGAGGCGGTTGGCCTGATAGGTCTCGAAATTGGATACAGACGAAACCTCGAGCCAGCGCTTCTGTGCGGCCGACCATACCTCGAAGTCGAAGGTGATGGCCGATGTGAACGACATGTCGCCGCCGCACAGGCGCAGGATGTGCCAGGGTAGGCCGAGCTTGTCGAGCAGGCCCTGAACATGGTCCTTCATCTCCTCAAGAGCGGCATAAGAATTTTCGGGCTTCTCGATACGTACGATCTCGACCTTGTCGAACTGGTGCAGACGGTTGAGGCCACGTACGTCCTTGCCGTACGATCCGGCCTCGCGGCGGAAGCAGGCCGAATAGGCGCAGTTCTTGACCGGAAGCTTGTCGGCAGGCAGGATCACGTCGCGGTAGAGGTTCGTGACAGGCACCTCGGCGGTGGGGATCAGGTAGAGGTTGTCGAGCGTCACCACATACATCTGGGCCTCCTTGTCGGGGAGCTGCCCTGTGCCGTAACCCGAAGCCTCGTTGACCACGTAGGGCGGCTGCACCTCGAGATAACCGGCCTTCGAGGCCTCGTCGAGGAAGAACTGGATCAACGCACGCTGGAGCTTGGCTCCCTTGCCGAGATATACCGGGAAGCCGGCACCGGTGATCTTGACGCCGAGCTCGAAGTCGATCAGGTTGTATTTTTTGGCCAGTTCCCAGTGGGTAAGGGCGTCGGCCGGCAGGTCGGGCATCGGGCCGCCGGTCTTCTCGACCACATTGTCGGCGGCAGTCTTGCCTTCGGGCACCATGTCGCAGGGCGTGTTGGGCACGTTGAGCAGGATGTCGCGGATGTCGTTCTCAGTCTTGGCGAGCTGATCGGCAAGATCCTTCTGGGCTGCCTTGATGTCGGCCACAGCCTTCTTGGCCTCTTCGGCGAGAGCCTTCTTGCCGGCCTTCATATGAGCGCCGATCGAGGCGGCGAGCTTGTTGAGCTCGGCTGCCATATTGTCGTTTTTCAGTTGCAGAGCGCGGCGGTTGTCGTCGAGCTCGATTACGCGGGTTATGGTCTCGCGTCCGTCAAAGCCCTTGACCGCCAGGCGCGCGATGACGCGCTCGGGGTCGGCCTTGATTTGCTGCATTGTGAGCATAATTCTGTATCTTTTTTCAGGCCGCTGCCGGCCTCGGTTATGATTCTGATCGGATTATTTGGCCAAAAGCTGCTTTACCTTGGCCGAGATGGCGCGGCCTTCGGCGCGGCCGGCGAGCGCTTTGGTGGCGACGCCCATCACCTTGCCCATGTCGGCGGGCGACGAGGCACCGACCTGCGCGATGATCTTCTGCAGCTCGGCCTCGAGCTCAGCCTCGGTGAGCTGCTTGGGCAGATATTCCTCGATGACGGCTACTTCGGCCAGCTCGCTTTCGGCCAGATCGGGACGGTTCTGCTCCGAGTAGATGCGCGCGCTTTCGCGGCGCTGCTTGGCCATGCGGGTCAGTATGGTGATGGCTCCGGCTTCCGAGAGCTCGCCGCCCGAGCCGGGAGCCGTCTTTGCCTCGATGAATTCTTTCTTGATGCCGCGGAGCGCTTCGAGTCGCACTTTGTCGCGGGCAAGCATAGCCTTTTTGATGTCGTTGGTGACAGTTTCGAATAAGTCCATATTCAATGAGATGTTTACAGGCGGCAAATTTAATAAAATTTCGCGAGTTAGCCAAAAGCAAAACTACTTGGGAACGTTATGGGAGTATTATAGGAGCAATAGGCTGTGTCTGACAATAATCGGACTGTCGCAATTATAGCGTATATCCTTGTCAAACACTGTAAACATAATTGCAAAATAGAACCGACAACTTTTTCAAGCTGTCGATTCTATATATAGCTACGGAATGGAGGCCGCGTCTCAACAGAATGGTTATATCGTTTGAAAAATCTGCAAAAAACTATTTTGTCAGACGTTCCAGCCAAATATCGCCGCCTTCATCTCTTAGAAGCATTGTTTCAGCATCTAAAGTGATAATTTGCCATTCGTAAATCTTAGCTTCATCTGCTGCCGGTCGGGAGTAGTAAATTGTCGAACCCGATAATTTCCACATATAATTATCTATATCAGTATTTCCCGGACGCATTCTCATTAATTTTAATGAGTTTTCGTACCCGAATTCAAAGAAAATCGGGTATTCAGCATTGGAATTTACCCATTTCCAAGTACCGAATACATCTGATTTGTCGTAAACCGCGTCGTACTGATCTGCAGATGTTCCGGTCTCTCCCGCAAATATATTTGCGCCTGACCCCAAACCGATGACACCTACCAGAAGGATAATAATTAGTTTTTTCATGGCTTTAATATTATATTTTGAATAAAGCTGTTAAAAAGGATATAAAGTTCCTTTGACTTTGCAAATTTAACAATTATTATTGAAAATACAAAAACAGCAAAGAAAGTTTAGTCTTGGTGTTGAAATTCTTTGCAGCTCTTATGCTTATTTCATGATAGCCGGGAGGAAACGGCGAAAGCCCCGCCGCGAAGGGGCAGGGCTTTAGGATTGATGTGGCAGAGCGCCGATCAGTTGTTGACGTCGATTTCCTCGACTACGGCCGGCTGGCCTTCGGTGTCCTGTTCGATGGCGCTGTCGAGCTGGGCGTTGTTGTCGACGGTGCCGTCGAGGGTCACGTCGATGGTCTGTGCCTGTATCTCCTGTGCGGGTACTTCAGCGTTGTTCTCGGCTTCTTTGTTCTTGTCGCCGCTGCAGGCGGTGAGTGCGGCGGCGGCTACTGCGGCGACTACCATTAATTTCAGTGTCTTCATTTTTTTCTTACTTTTTATGATCAGACGGTGAGAATCTCTTTCTCCTTTGCGGCGAAGAGCTCATCGATTTTCTTCAGATATTTGTCGTGCATCTTCTGTACGGAAGTCTCGGCGTCCTTCTCGACATCCTCGGGCATACCCTGCTTGATAGCCTTCTTGAGACCCTCTATGGCGTCGCGTCGGGCGTTGCGGACCGAGATCTTGGCTTGTTCGGCCTCCGCTTTCGACTGCTTAACCAGGTTCTTACGGCGCTCCTCGGTCAGCGGCGGTATGCTGATGCGTATCACCTCGCCGTTGTTTTCGGGCGTGATGCCCAGCTCGGAGTTGATTATGGCCTTTTCGATTTCTTTGAACATCGACTTCTCCCAGGGGGTGATGACTATAGTGCGGGCATCGGGCACGGAGATATTGGCCACGTTGCTCAGCGGGGCCATGCTGCCGTAGTAGTTGACGCGGATGGCGTCAAGGATTTTCGGGTTGGCTTTGCCGGCGCGGATGTGGGCAAGTGAATCGTCGAGAAATTCAACGGCCATCTGCATTTTCTCTTCGGCCGGTGCGAGATATGTTTTCGGGTCGGTCATAGTATATGAGTTTTTAGGTGAGTCAGATTTTTACAAGAGTGCCGATATTGTCTCCGGCGAGTACTTTGGCCAGATTACCTGGAGTGTCCATGTCGAAGACGATGATGGGCATGTCGTTTTCCTTGCACAGGGCGGTGGCGGTAAGGTCCATCACCTTCAGACCGCGGTTGTAAACCTCATCGTAGGTAATGACGTCGAATTTCGTGGCCGTGGGGTCCTTCTCGGGATCGGCCGTGTAGATGCCATCGACGCGAGTCCCCTTGAGCATGACGGCGGCCTCGACCTCGACGGCGCGCAGGGCGGCGCCGGTGTCGGTGGTGAAGAACGGATTGCCCGTGCCGCCGGCTATGATAGCAACCTCGCCCTTGTCAAGGGCCTCGATTGCTTTCCATTTGCTGTAGTATTCGCCGATGGGGTACATGTTCAGGGCGGTGAACACGCGGGCGGCCTGGCCGATGCCGCGCAGTGCCGAGCACAGCGCCAGCGAGTTGATCACCGTGGCCAGCATGCCCATCTGGTCGCCCATCACGCGGTCGAAACCGCGCGAGGCGCCGCTCAGGCCGCGGAATATGTTGCCGCCGCCGATGACTATGGCCACCTGGGCGCCGGCGTTCACGGCCTCCTGGATCTGGGAGGCATAGCTGTTGAGACGCTCAGTATCGATGCCGTAGCCCTGATGGCCCATCAGCGACTCGCCGCTCAGCTTCAGCAATACTCTTGTATATTTCGTACGCATTTCTGTGTTGTATTGTTTTAAGTTCTGTCCGAATAATATATACGTGCCGGCGCCTGTAAAAGTTTAACGCCGTCGCGCAAAGATACACACAAAAAATCAAACTCCCGCCATTTCCGCCCAAAAAATCTTCAGACAGAAGAACAAAAGGAAACAAAAGGGAACAGCGGTCAGTGGGGATTCGGAATTTCGGCAAGGTTTTAGTTCAAAACTGTCGCAAAGATAGCAAAACTTGCCGATATCGGCAAGTTTTGGCGACGCTCCTGATTTTTGCGTGCCTGAAAATGACTTGACAGAAGCGACAGCGATTTTCGGGACGAATTTCGTGGCGGGTGAATCTTTTGGGGGCGGAGATGCGGGGTGAATCAAAAAAAAACGCTACCTTTGCAGAAAATTCGGAAAAAATTCCGTAATTCAGGTAAATAACACAAGGTAATGGATTGGATTACAGAACTTTTAGGCCCCGGTAACACTTCGATAGCATCGACGATGGTGCTGTACTCGTTTGTGATCGCCGCAGGCATCTACATCGGAAAGCTCAAGGTGTGCGGAGTCAGCCTGGGCGTGACGTTTGTGCTGTTCGTCGGAATCCTGATGGGCCACTTCGGCTACACGGTCGACGCCAACGTGCTGAAGTTTGTCAGGGAATTCGGCCTGATACTCTTTATTTTTGCGATCGGCCTTCAGGTCGGCCCCGGCTTCTTCTCGTCGTTCAAGAAAGGGGGCGTGAGGCTCAACGGTCTGGCTGTCCTGGCCATAGCCCTCAACGTGGTTATCGTGCTCGGCATCTATTTCTTCGGCAACATAAAGGACATCAGTGCCCTGGTGGGCGTCATGAGCGGCGCCGTCACCAACACTCCGGGCCTGGCCGCCGCACAGCAGACGGTATCGCAGATGACCCAGAGTCCCGAACAGGCCAATCTGATGGCCCAGGGATACGCCGCGGCCTATCCCCTCGGCGTTATCGGCATCATCGCCGCGATGTTCGTCATAAAAGGCATCTTCAAGATCAAGACCGAAAACGAGATCAAGGAGATCGAGAACGACCACGAAAACTCGCAGCTGAAGCCTTACCTGCTGTCGATCAAGGTCACCAACCAGCTCGTCGACGGCCGCACGATGGTGTCGCTGCACGATGTGATCCAGTGCAACTTTGTGGTATCGCGAATGATGACAGCCGACAACAAGATCATCATCCCGAAATCATCGACCGAAATTCACGTAGGCGACATACTGCTGATTGTCTGCTCGGCTCAGGATGCCGAGCGCTTCCATGCCGTTCTCGGCCCGGACGTGGATATGGACTGGGAATCAACCCCGACACCTGTCTACTCGCGCCGTATCCTGGTCACCAAAAGCGAGTTCAACGGCGTGTCGATCGGCTCGCTGCGGCTCCACAACGGCTATCAGCTCAACGCCACCCGTGTCAACCGCGCCGGCGTCGACCTGCTCGCATCAGCCAACCTGCGCCTCCAGATGGGCGACCGCATCACCGTCGTAGGCAATCTTGAGGACATCGACCGCCTGGCAGCCCGTCTGGGCAACTCGATGAAGCGCCTCAACCAGCCCAACCTCATCACCATCTTCGTCGGTATCATCTTCGGTATCATACTCGGTTCGGTCAACCTCGGTTTCGGCATGAAACTCGGCCTGGCCGGCGGCCCGCTCGTCGTGGCCATTCTGCTAAGCCGGTTCGGATATAAGTTCAAACTCATCACCTACACTTCATCGTCGGCTTCGCTCCTGCTTCGCGAGCTCGGCATCTGCCTGTTCCTCGCATCGGTAGGCATCGCGGCCGGCAAGGACTTCGCCGCTGCCGTATTCAACACCACCGGCATGTGGTGGGTGATCTGGGGCTTCGTCATCACGGTCGTGCCGCTGATCATCGTCGGTCTCATTGCCCGAGGCCACGATCGCATCAACTTCCTCTCGATCATGGGCCTCTTCTCCGGCTCCTATACCGATCCTCCAGCCCTGGCCTATGCCAATAACTCGACGGCCAACGACGCTCCCGCCGTGTCGTACTCGACCGTCTACCCTCTGACCATGTTCCTGCGCGTGGTCGCCGCCCAGGCACTCATCCTATGTCTGGCCTGAGAAACGCTTTCTGCGCAGCGGCTGTCGCAGCCGTGCTGACTGCCGCTGCCTCCTCCGGCTGGCAGCCCGACGTGCTCGGCCCGGGCTTCGAGATGCGCTACGTCGATCAGGGTACAGACTACTCAGGACCTGTGCGTTCGACCGTCGTGCGCCTACGCTCTGACAGCCCCTCCGGCCGGGGCGTGCTTTACGTCCACGGCTTCAACGACTACTTCTTTCAGGACGAAATGGCGCGGCGGTTCGCCGACCGCGGCTACGACTTCTACGCAGTCGACATGCGCAAGTACGGCCGCTCGCTGCTCGAGGGCCAGACGCCCTTTCAGGTCCACGATATGAAGGAATACTTCGCCGACATCGACTCGGCCATCGCCGTCATGAAAGCCGACGGCATCGACGATATAGTCCTGATGGGCCACTCGACAGGCGGTCTGACCACCTCGCTCTACATGGCCGAACAGCCCGACGAAGCCGTCAAGGCCATGGTGCTCAATTCGCCATTTCTCGACTGGAACCAGTCATCGTTCCAGGAAAAAATCCTGATCCCCGCCGTCGCCACCGTCAGCCCCCTCATCAAGGGTATGAAGATCCCACAGGGAGCTTCTACCGGCTACTCGCACAGCCTGATGAAAGAATACGGCGGCGAATGGACATTCAACACCGACTGGAAGTTTGAGCAGTCACCCGCCGTCGAAGCCTCGTGGATTGCCGCCATCGACAACGGCCACGCCCGTGTGCAGAACTATCCTAAAATCAACGTTCCCATCCTGCTGATGCACAGCGATTCGACTGTCACTTCGCACGACGGTCCCGAGGCCTACAGCCGTAAGGACGCCGTACTCGACGTCGCCGACATAAGCCGCTACGGCCGACGCCTCGGCTGCGACGTGACCGAATTCACCGTCCGCGGCGGCCTTCACGACCTCGTCCTATCGCGCCCCGAGGTCCGCAACCCGCTCTTCGATTCCATCTTCTCTTGGCTCTCGGCCCACTGACCGGCGGGGAATTTGCCGGAATTGTCGGTTTTATTTGCTAACTTTGCAGCATGATAAAGAATTTACTGTTTGATCTGGGCGGTGTCATCATGGACATCGAGAAAGAGCGCTGCGTGGCCGCATTCGAGGAACTCGGTCTGCGCGACGCCCGCAGCTATTTCGGCGATTTCAGCCAGCAGGGCCCGTTCATGCGTCTGGAGCAGGGCACGATCAGCCCCGACGAGTTCCATGCCGCTCTCCGAACAGGCCTGCCCGAAGGCGTCTCCGACGAGGCTATCGACCGGGCTTTCTGCAAGTTCCTGATCGGCATTCCGGCTCACAGGCTCGACGAGCTGCGCCGTCTGCGCCGCAGCTACCGCGTCTATATGCTGAGCAATACGAATCCGATAATGTGGAAATCGAAAATCCGCGATGATTTCGGGCAGCAGGGGCTCACGCGCGAGGACTATTTCGACGGCATTGTCACCTCGTTCGAGGCCAAGGCCCTCAAGCCCGACCGCGCCATCTTCGACTACGCCTGCCGCAAGCTTGGCATCAGGCCCGAAGAGACGCTCTTCATCGACGATTCGCAGGCCAATCTCGACGCGGCCGCAGCACTCGGCTTCCGCGCCGCCCTGGCCGCGCCGCACACGGAATTCATACAGGTCATCACTCCGATTCTCGAAGCTGAACGATGAAACCCGCCATCGCCACCGTAGGCACCTTCGACGGCTTCCATAACGGCCACCGGCAGCTGATCGCCCGTCTCATCGACGAGGGCCGCGCCCGCGGCCTGGAATCGGTGGCAGTCACTTTCGGCACGCACCCGCTGGCGCTGGTGGCTCCCGAGCGCACGCCGCGTCTGCTCGAGAGCCGCGACGAGCTGCGCAGCCGGCTCGAAGGCTCGGGCGTTGACCGCGTCGTCTGGCTCGATTTCGACCGGCAGCTCGCGTCGCTGACTGCCGACGGATTCCTGGCGATGCTTCGCGAGCGCTACAGCGTAGTGGCCGTGCTGATGGGTTACGATAACTCGTTCGGCTCCGACCGCCTGCGCACTTCGGCCGAGTACGTCGAGGCCGGCCGAAGCAGCGGCGTCGAGGTGATATTCGACGATCCGGATCTACAGCCCGAGACGGGCATCGCGCCCGCCAGCAGCCTGCTGCGCCGCTGTCTCGCCGACGGCCGGGTCGACCTCTTCACACTCTATACCGGGCGTCATTACTCGCTCGGCGGGACAGTAGCCCACGGACACCGCAACGGCCACCGTCTGGGATTCCCGACACTCAACATCGCCTTCGACAGTTCCCGCTGCATTCCGGCCCGCGGTGTCTACGCAGGCTCGGTCGCTGTAGGCGCCCGCAGCTATCCGGCCGTAATCAACGTAGGTCACAATCCAACCATAGCCGACGGCAATCCTGTCACAGTCGAGGCTCATGCCATCGGCGCCGACCTTGGCAACCGCTACGGCGAGCAGGCCGCCGTCACTTTCAGCCGCCGACTTCGCGACGAGCGCCGCTTCGACTCGCTCGAACAGCTCCGCGAAGCCATCCGCGCCGACATCGACGCCGCGCGGACTTCCGACAAAACTGCAAATAAGCCATGACACGCCTGCCCGACGAATTCACAGCCATGCTCGCGGCAATGGGGCCCGACTATGCCGCCCTCGCCGACGTCCTGACGGGCGAACCCGCCCCGGCCGCCATACGGCTCAATGCCGGCAAGCCGTCAGCGCCGCCCGCAGGCGGAGTTCCGGTGCCCTGGTGCCCCGGCGGTTATCTGCTGCCCGAAAGGCCCAGATTCACCTTGGATCCGGCCCTGCATCAGGGCTTGTACTATGTGCAGGATTCTTCGTCGATGGCTCACGGCGAAGCTGTGGCCGCGGCAGTGGCCGCTCTCGGCGAAGCAACGCGACGCCCTCTGCGGTATCTCGACGCGTGCGCCGCGCCAGGCGGCAAGACCGTCTGCGCCATCGACCGACTGCCGACAGACGCTTTCATAGTAGCCAACGAGTTCGACCCGCGCCGCGCCGCCGTCCTCATTGAGAACCTCGCCAAACACGGCTCCGGCCGTGCCGTCGTCACCCGCGGCGATGCGTCGGCTATCAGCGGTCCTGAAGCGTTCTTCGACATCATCGCCGCCGACGTGCCCTGCTCCGGCGAGGGCATGATGCGCAAGGAGGAAGCCGCCGCCGCGCAGTGGTCGCCCAGCCTGTTCGCCTCGTGCGCCGCCCTGCAGCGCCGCATCGTCGACAATCTGTGGCCTATGCTCCGGCCCGGCGGATGCCTCATATACAGCACCTGCACCTTCAACCGCTCAGAGAACGAATCTGTCGTGCAGCACGTTATCGACGAGCTGGGCGCCGAAGCGCTTCCGGTAGCCGCACTCGGCCACCCCGAGATCGCATCCGCCGCAGGCGCAGCCTTTCCGGCCTACCGCTTCCTTCCCGGCCGCGTCCGTGGCGAAGGACAATTCATCGCTCTGCTGCGCAAGCCCGGCGACAACACAGATGCGGAAAAGCCGTCGCGCAAGCCTCCAAAGGCAGGCAAATCAGCAAAAAACGGTCGTCCGCAACCTGCAGTCATCGATATAGGCAGCCTGCTCCGCGGCGACTGGATACTTGATCCGGCCTCAGACGAGCCGATAGCGGTTCCAGGCAACCATTTAGCCGACCTGGCAACTGTCCGCAGCTCTTTCCATGTCCTTTCGGCCGGCATACCGCTCGGCACCGTCAAAGGCCGCGACTTCGTTCCGTCGCAGTCCCTCGCGCTCGCCCGCGACCTGCAACCCACCGCATTCCCCCGGATATGCGTCGACCTCCCGAAGGCCCTCGATTACCTACGCCGCCAGGCCGTCGCACTCCCCGACGGCACACCCCGCGGCATCGTCCTTCTCTGCCATGCCTCACCCGGCAGCGTCGCCTATCCCCTCGGCTTCGTCAAAAACCTCGGCTCACGCGCCAACAACCTCTACCCTGCCCCTTGGCGCATACTCTCCGCGCCCTGACTACCACAAACTGACCGTGCCCGACAGGAAAGACCCTCAGAATTTTGGGGATTGGGGTAAAATATTGAGGGTAGTTGGGGAAAAATGGTTATCTTTGCGGGTAAATTTAGAGCCAAGACATGAAAAAAATCATATTGCTGAAGACTGCGCTGGTGGCAGGCGCCATCGCCGCGACAGCCCAGGTGAATAATCCGGCCTCGCCGGGATGTCTCGAACGTGGGAAACTCATGATTGCCGAAGGAAATTTTCAAGGCGCTCTTGACCAGTTGTCGCTGCTCGAACGCGACCATCTGTCCGGCGCCGAGCGCGAG
>CAJJQT010000006.1 GCA_905193995.1 uncultured Porphyromonadaceae bacterium
GGCCGTGGAGGCGAAGCAGGCCGTCGCTGTGTCGGGACTGAGTCAGGCCCCGCGCTCGCAGATAATCTCGGCCGTCGCCACCACCTACTACACCCTCGGCGCCGTACGCCGCCAGCTCGAGCTCTCGCGCCACACGTCGGAACTCTGGGCCGAGACAGTGCAGAAGATGCGCGAGCTAAAAGAGGCCGGACGCACGACCGAAGTCGGCGTCATGCAGGCCGAGGCCAACTACTACAACATCATGGGCCAGCTCACCGACCTCGAGGCATCGGTCGTGAAGCTCAACAACACCATGTCGCTGCTGCTCAACGTCATGCCGCGCCAGTGGGAAGTCGACGCCTACCGCAGCCTCTCGGCACCGGCATTCGCCACCGACGGCGTGCAGATATCGATGCTCGCCTCGCGCCCCGATGTGGCCGCAGCCGAGATGTCGCTCGCCCAGGCCTTCTACGCCACCAACTCGGCCCGCGCCGCCTTCTATCCCGGCCTGACCATCACCGCCAACGGCGGCTTCACCAACCTGCTCGGCTCGATGATCAGCAACCCCGGCGACTGGTTCGTGCAGCTGGCCGGCTCGCTTGTGGCCCCGATCTTCTCGCGCGGCCGCAACATCGCCACCCTCAAGGCCGCCAAGGCCCGCCAGCAGTCGGCGATGAACTCGTTCGAGTACACCCTGCTCAGCGCCGCGTCCGAAGTCAGCAACGCTCTGACGGTCTACGACAAGAGCATAGCCAAGGCGGCGTTCCTCGACCTGCAGGTCAAGGACCTCGAACTGGCCGTGTCGATGACCGAGGACCTCTACACCTACTCCACCGGCAACATCGACTACCTGCAGGTGATCACCGCCCAGCAGAGCCTGCTCGGAGCGCAGATCTCGCTCATCGACTGCAACCGCGCCCGCGACCTGGCCGTCATCAACCTCTATCAGGCCCTCGGCGGCGGCCGGTAATCCAAAGAATCCGTAACTGTTAAATCATCCGAACCATGATAAGTCCACTTGCATACGTCGATCCGGGCGCCCGCCTGGGACAGGACGTCATCGTACACCCCTTCGCCTTCATCGACAAAGACGTCGAGATCGGCGACCGCTGCGAGATCATGCCTTACGCCTCGATCATGAAAGGCACCCGCATGGGCAGCGACAACAAGGTATATCAGGGCGCCATCGTCGGCGCTGACCCGCAGGACTTCCGCTGGAAAGGCCAGCAGACCTACTGCTACATCGGCAGCCACACCGTCATCCGCGAACATGTCATCATCAACCGCGGCATCCGGCCCGACGGCGGCACACGCATCGGCGACAACATCTTCGTCATGGCCGACAGCCATATCGGCCACGACTCGCAGATCAGCTCCAACTGCGTGCTCGGCAACGGCGTCACCATCGCCGGCGACGTGCGCGTCGACCACGGCACCATACTGTCGTCGAACGTCATCCTCAACGAGGGCGTCAGCGTAGGCTGCCTGGCCCTGGTCAAGGGCGGCTGCCGCATCAGCTCCAACGTGCCTCCGTTCGTGATCATCGCACACAATCCCGCCACGTACTACGGCGTCAACTCGGTGATCCTCGGCAAGCACGCCGGCTACAGCGAGGCCGCCATCGATGACATAGCCAAGGCCTACCGCCACATCTACCAGTCGGGCACGTCGCTGTTCAACGCCCTGGTGCGCATTGAGGCCGATATCGAGCCCTCCGAGGTACGCGACGAGATCCTCCGCTTCATCCGCGGCAACAACAGCCGCATCGTCGCGGCCCACACCGCCACCGACTGACCCCCACAGATATTTTACAGATATTTTAACCGAGGCCCCGCGAAATTCCCGAAATTCGCGGGGCCTCGTTGTTTTTACTGCGGATTTTGCGTAACTTCGCGCATATGTTGACTATCTACAAAGCATCGGCCGGTTCGGGCAAGACGTTCAACCTCGCTTACCGCTATATACGACAGCTGCTGGGAACCAAGGTCCCCGGCGGCCGCTGGAAGCTGGCTCCGGGCGCCTCGCGCCGCGACCGTCCCCACTCCCACATCCTGGCCATCACCTTCACCAACAAGGCCACAGCCGAGATGAAAAAGCGCATAATCGAGGAGCTCGACTCGCTCACCTTCATACCCGCGCCGGGCGACAAGGATTCTGCCTACGCCCCGATGCTCACGGCCGACTTCGGCTGTGCGCGCGAGGACCTCGCCCGGGCTGCGGACGCTGCCCTGCGCCTGCTGCTCAACGACTACAGCGCCTTCAACGTCTCCACGATCGATTCGTTCTTCCAGACTGTCCTGCGCAGCTTCGCCCGCGAGATCGACCGCCAGGGCGACTACCGCCTGGAGCTCGACCGCGACTTCGCCGTCACCACCGCCGTCACCATGCTTTTCGACGACGTCAACTTCCGCGAGAAGGGCGTGGCCGACAGCGTAGGCAGCTGGCTGCGAGACACGGCCATGCGGCGCCTCGACCAGGGGCAGGATTTCAATCCGTTCAACCGCAACGGCTCGGTGTTCGCCGATCTGACCCGCTATTTCAACAAGACGTTCGACGAGACCTTCACCGCCCACGCCGAATCCCTGCACGCATTCCTGGCCGACGGCAAGGGCCTCGGACGCTTCGCCGACGCCATCGACGCCCGCACCGAAGCCCTCGTCGGCGGAGTGCGCGTTGCGGCGAAGCACCTCTGCGACGCCCTGGCGTCCGCCGGCTGCTCCACCGACGACCTCAACAATTCGATTGCCGCCCTGGTGGCCAAGTCGCTCGACGGCACCGCCTTCGACGACAAAGTGGCCAAGGCCGTTTTCGCGAAAGAGAGCGACCGCGCCAAGTACCTGGTGGCGCTTGCGACCCGCGACGAGTCGGTTTTCGGCCGCGGCGGTTTCTTCAAATCCAAGGCGCAGCCGGGCGACGCAGCCCGTCAGGCACTCTTCGACTGGTTCGACACCCTGCGGCCGGCTCTGGTGCAGGTCTGCGTCTACACCGCCGTGACAAAGTCGATCAACACTCTACGGGCGCTGGTCTACATCAACGACTACATCAACCGTTTCCGACAGGAGAACAACCTTATCCTGCTCGAGGACACCAACTCGCTGCTGAGCAGCATCATCGGGGGCGCCGACGCTCCGTTCATCTACGAGCGCGTGGGCGTGGAGCTGCGCCATTTCCTCATCGACGAGTTCCAGGACACCTCGCGCCTGCAGTGGGACAATCTGCAGCCGCTGGTGGCCAACTCTCTGGCTTCGGGCGACGACTCGCTGATCATCGGCGACGTCAAGCAGTCGATCTACCGCTGGCGCGGAGGCGACTCGTCGCTGCTCGACCACCGCGTGCAGAGCGACCCGGCTCTGCGCGACAACGAAGTACTCGGCACCACCGTCAGCGACAACACCAACCACCGCAGCTCGCACGGCGTGGTCCGCTTCAACAACACCGTCTTCGGCCGCATGGCCGCCGATGCGGGCGTCAGCGGCTACGGGGGCGCCACGCAGAACCTTGCCGACGGGACCGCCCGGCTCCCCTGGCACATTAACATCAGGCACCTCGACTCGCCCGACGAAGATACGCTGCGCCGCCGCGTGGAAGCACTCACAGGCAGCGATCCGCGGCTGATGGAGGCGTGCCTCGACGGCGGGGCATTCAGCCGGCGGCGCGCCGCCGCCGTGGTATGCGGCTGCCGCATCATGCAGCAGCATGCCGCGGGCTACAGCTGGAAGGAAATCGCCGTGCTCGTGCGACGCAACGACGAGGGCGCCATGCTCGCCGGCCTCTTCAGCGAATACTTTCCCGAAATCAAGATAATGTCGAGCGAAGCCCTCATGCTCGAAAACGCTCCGGCGGTGAAACTCATCGTCAGCATGCTCGAGATCATCGACCGCTCCTATGCCGGCCTGCTCAACGACTTCCCCGCTGCCGACACCGACGGCACCAAAAAAACCGCCGACGTGGCCGACATGATGATGGATCGCTTCGAATACTATCTGGCACACGGCGACGGCATCGACGACGCGCTCGACAAGGCTCTCACAGGCCGCGCCGATAGTGGCCCCGGCGATGAAACGGGCCCGTCGCTGCTGTCCGACATCGATCAGCTGCGGCGCATGGCGCCGGCCAACCTTCTCTCCATGGTCGAGGCTGTCGTATCGCTCAAGATTCCGCCGGCGCAGCGCATGGCCGAGCTCCCCTACATCAACGCTTTTCTCGACGCCGTCTGCGAGTTTTCCGACACGCACATTCCGACCGTCCATGCCTTCCTCGAATACTGGGCGACCGTCCGGCACAAGCTCTCGATCACAGCTCCGTCGGGCCTCGACGCAGTAGATATAATGACCGTCCACAAGGCCAAGGGGCTCGAGCGCGCCTGCGTCCACATTCCGTTCATGGACTGGGAACTGACCGCCCGGAGCAGTTCCGCGTGGTTCGACCTGTCGGGCCTTACAGGCATCAATCCGGCCGACCGGCCTCCGATCCTATATCTCACGCCTTCGCCGGTGTTCACCGAACCGGGCAGTCCGTTCCGCGAGGCCGTCGCCGATCAGATCAGGTGCGACAGCGCCGACAACCTCAACGTGGCCTATGTGGCCTTTACCCGCGCCATCTGCGAACTCGACATCACGCTCACCGAGCCCTGGACCGAGGGCGACGGCAGCCTCGCCGACGCCCTCTGCCGCGCGCTGCGCTCGACAGGGCTTCCTCCGGCAGCCGCAGCGGACACCGAAGCTCTCTATGCCGACACAGCCGCCTGCATAGGAGCCGACGGCGACTTCACCATGGGATGTCCGACGGCACCGGCCGGCGGCGAACCCGCCAAAAAGAAAAGAAGGCCGCTGGTCGACCCCGAGCCTACTGCCCCCCGCCTGCCGGTCTTCAATTTCGGCTCCGCAGCCTCGCGCATGACCCGTGTCGACGATCTCACCACCGAACCCGCCGGGGGCCTCGACACCGACACGGGCGAAAAGCCGCCCATGCAACCCGTCACCGACAGCGACGCCGATTCCGCGGCACGCGACCGCGGCACGGCCCTGCACGCCGTACTGGCACAGATGCGCACCGGCGCCGACCTCGACACGGCCGTCGCCCGCGTGGCATACGAAATGCACAGCGCCCCCGAAGGACTCGCAGCCGAATACCGCGCCGTGCTGGCCGCCGCATTCGAGGCGGCGGGCGAATACGCGGCCCGCTGGTTCGGCGACGACACGCGCCGGGTGCTCGCCGAGCAGACTGTCTGCGACACCGCGCGCGACGAGAACTGGCGCCCCGACCGCATCGTCTGGACCGCCGACGGCCACATCGACATCATCGACTACAAATTCACCTCCGCTCCGGCAGAAAGCCATAAGCGCCAGGTGCGCGGCTACATGAACATGCTGCGCGCGATGGGCCACGACGCCCTGCGCGGCTATGTCTGGTATCCCGGGCTGAGGCTGGTGGTACCGGTCGAAAACTGAACAAAGTGATGAAGATACTGCACACATCCGACTGGCACATCGGCCATACATTCTTCGACTACGACAGGCTCGACGAGCACGCGGCCGCCATCGACCGCATCGCCGCCATAGCCGAGGCAGAGCGCCCCGACGCGATGCTCGTCAGCGGCGACATATTCCACACCTATATGCCCTCGGGCAAAGCCCGGCGCCTGTTTGTGGAAAAAATCGACGCCATACGCCGGCGCGTGCCCGGCATGCGCATCATCGTCACCGCCGGCAACCACGACAACGCCTCCTATCACGACATATTCGCCACCCCCTGGCGGCGCGACGGCGTATACCTCGTCGGCTCACTGCCGTCGGACCCCGCCGACGCCATCGTGGAGCTGCCGGGCTGCGGCTTCATAGCCGCGGTACCCTACGTCAGCGCCCGGCGCATAGGCGGCGTCTACACCGAGATCGGAGCCGAGATCGCACGCCGCAACACTACCGGGCTGCCCGTGGTCTTCATGGGGCACATAGCCGTCAGCGGCTGCCGCGCCACCGGTCACGACTCCGACGGCGTCACCGTCGGCAACATCGACTGCCTGCCGCCGGGCGTCCTCGGCGACGGGCTCTACGACTACGCCGCCCTGGGCCATATCCACGGGCCGCAGACCTTTGCCGGCGGCCGCGCCCGCTACTGCGGCAGCCTGCTGCCCGTCAGTTTCGACGAGGTGTGGGAGCACACGGTAAGCATCGTCGAAATCGGCTGCCGGGGCAATATGCCGTCGGTGCGCGAGATCGCCGTCGAGCCCGAATACGGCGTCCTGACCATCGAAGGCGACTGGAAATCGTGTCTGAAAGAGCTGCAGGGCCTCGACCCCGGGCGCCGCGTCTACGTCAGGCTGAAAGTGACCCAGGAGGCGCCTCTGCCGCTCGACGCCGACCGCACCGCCCGCGACGCCTGCGCCGGCAAGCAGGCCCGCTTCTGCAACATACTCTACTGCCCCGCCATGAAGACTCCGGCCGACAGCCGGGCGGGTGCCATGAGCGTCGACGACTTCGACGCAGCCACTCCGCTCGACATCGCCCGCCGATACATCAGTCTGCGCGGCGCCGCTGTCACCGAACGTCAGCTCGGGCTGCTCACGGATGTCATCGAATCAGTCAGCGAGGAGGACCGCCTATGAAACTGCTTGAGCTCGAAATACACAACATCGCATCGATAGCCGATGCCAGGGTCGACTTCGCCGGCAGTCCGCTCCGCGACGCCGGTGTATTCCTCATCAGCGGCCCGACAGGCGCCGGCAAGAGCACGCTGCTCGACGCCATCTGCCTGGCGCTCTACGACAACGTGCCGCGCATGAAGCGCACCGAGATGCGCACACGGGCCGACGGACCGGGCACCGACAACGGAATGGCGCCCAACGACGCCCGGCAACTGCTGCGCCAGGGCACTTCCGAAGGCTTCGCACGGCTCACCTTCGAGGCCAACAACGGCCGCACCTACCGCGCCGAATGGATCGCCGAACGCACCATACGCCGTTCGCGGGGCACCGACGCCGGCAAGATAAAGACCCGCAGGCGCCTGCTCACCTGTCTGAGCGACCCGTCGGAAACCCCTCTCGACAAGATCGCAGCCGTGAACGACGCTGTAATAGGGCTAACCGGACTTACCTATGAGCAGTTCTGCCGCACTACCATGCTCGCGCAGGGCGAGTTCACCCGCTTTCTGCTAAGCGATGACGATGCCAAAGCCGACATCCTCGAAAAGATCACCAACAAGACCGTCTACACCCGCATCGGCGCCCGTATCTTCGAGGAAACGCGCCGGCGCGAGAACGCCGTACGCGAGCTCGAGGCGCGCCGCGGCATGGTACGCATCATGCCGCCCGACGCCCGCGCCGCTCTCGCCGGCGAGCGCACCCGCATGGCCGACAATGCCACGCAAGGGCGCACGCGCCTCAAAGCACTCGGCTTCGCCCGCCAGTGGCTGACGCGCGAAGCCGAGCTTAATGAACGCCGACAGAGCGAAACCGAGGCCGTCGGACGCGCCCAAAGCGCCGTCAGCGATGAGGCATTCGTAAGGCTGTGCCGCTTATTGGAGCGGCTCGATGGCTCGGCCGAGGCGCGCCGCGCCCTCCGCACCGAAGCTGACGCCCGCGCCGAAGCGACCCGCAACCGCGCGAAAATCGATGCCCTGCATATCGAATTCCGCAGCTATCTCCGGCTGAAGCAACGGCTGGCCGCACGCCGCGATGCCGCTTTCAGCGCAGCCGAGGACTTCGGGCGCCGGATCGGCGCGTACGGTGTCCGCGCCGAAGCCTTCGCACAGGCCGACACGGTGAATGATGCGCTATCAGCCGCCATCGCGGCCCGGCGCGCAATAGCAGATCTGACACGACAGCGCGCCCACGCCGAGACATCGCTCCCTGATCTCGACAAGGCTTTCCGAAACGCCAAGGCAGCTGCAGCGGATGCCGCCGCAACCACCGCTGCCGCCAAGGACCGCGTCCGCAGCCTCAGCGACAATATTGGCCGATACGACTTTACCGCACTGAGTGCCGCACGCGACGCTGCCATACGTCGGCGCGAAGACCTCCGCACAGCCGCAAAAGAAATGTCCGATATCACCGAGGACACCCGTAAATATGAAGCTGATCTAAATTCATACAATACTGCATTCAAAAAGCTCACTGCGACCGAAAGCGACTGCAAACGTCTTGCGGTTGAGGCTGAAAAGGCCGCCCGGGAACTCGAAAAAGCCGGAAAAAGATACGATCTGGCCGCAGCCACCGACAGTGAGCGCGCCAACGCGCTCCGTGCCCTGCTCATCCCGGGCTGCAAGTGTCCGGTGTGCCGCCGCATCGTGGAGCAAGTCACAGAGCCCGACTCAAGTGCCGAATCGGAGCTGCGCCGTATGCTCAAGGGCGAGCTCGACCGCGCCGAAGAAGCAGCATGCAACGCACGCAAGACGCTTACCGACGCGCAGGCCGCACTGCAGGCCGACCGCCGTGTCAGCGACAGCGAGAAGGCGCGCCTCATAAAGGTATACGATGAACTTACCGGCAGGCGGGAGAAGCTGATCGGCGAGCTCGAAGCATTGCATACTGCGCCCGAAGCCCTCGACAAGGCTTACGCCGAGGCCGAAAACTGCCGGGCCGAAGCAGCCCGGGCGCTCGAAGCCCGCGAGAAACTGATCGCCGGCCGACAGGCCGAGCAGAAGGAGCTTGACCGGAGAGCTGAGGCTGAAAAAAAGGCCGCTGCAGCCATGGAGCGCGCCCGGGCGGCCGCCGACTCGGCCCGCGAGCTAATCAAGTCGGCCGACGAGAATCTGGCCGCGCGGCGCGCCGACCTCGAAGCAGCAATTGCCGTTCTCGACGCCATCACGGGCATAGAGGCCTGGACCGACGAACGCAGGGCCGGTGAGGATGTATTCAAGGCGGTTTTCAACGAGTCTCTCGCCAATTACCGTAAACTCACGGCCGACCGCGACAGCAGCCTCGCCGACTTCGAGACAGCCCGCACGGCCATTCTCGGCCTGGAGGCCGTCGAAGGCACACTGCCATGGAGGGCCGACACGGCCGACCTGTCCGATGCGGCCGACGTCCCCGGCGCGGACCCGGGGGCGATGCTGCATGGCATAGCGTCGGAGTACACTCGCCTGAAAACTCTGGTGGGCCGCTCGGAGACCGACGCCAAAACCTGTCGCGCACAGGTCGAGGCCTTTCTGCAGGCACAGCACGATTTCTCGGAAGCCGAACTCGCGCAGCTCAACGAAGTCACTGATCGGGAGGCAAAAATAGCAAAGGACACCGTCGACAAAGTGCATACCGCCCTCGAAGACGCTCAGAAAGCCCTGAAACGCACAGAAATTGACCTTGAGGAGCACAGAGCAGCACGACCCGGGATCGAAGAAGGCGCTACTGCCGGAAAAATCGCTGAAGAAGAGCAGGCGCTCACTCAGCGCATCGATGAAATATATGGGCGCCTCGGAAGCATCGACGCTCAGCTCAAGGCCGACGACGAGGCCATCGCGGCCGTCGGCAAGCTACAGGAACAGATCGACTGCGCCCGGGCCGAATACGAACAGTGGAACGGCCTAAACGCGCTCTTCGGGAGCGCCGACGGCGCGAAATTCAAGCGCATCGCCCAGGGGTTCATTCTCGAAGCCCTGCTGCAGCGGGCCAACCGCTATCTGCAGCGACTGACCGACCGCTACAGCCTGACGATGCAGCCGGGTACGTTCAGCATCGACGTCATAGACGCCTACAACGGCGGAGCGCTCCGCTCGGCCAATACCGGCAGCGGCGGCGAGAGCTTCATGGTGTCACTTTCGCTGGCCCTGGCGCTGAGCGACATCAGCCCGCGCCTGGCGGTCGACACACTGTTCATCGACGAAGGCTTCGGCACGCTATCGGGCGAGCCGCTGGCGCGTGCAGTGGCGCTTCTGCGCAGCCTTCAGCGCGAATCGGGGCGCCGGGTCGGCATCATCAGCCACATCGAGGCCCTGGCCAAGGAAATCCCAGTCCGCATCGAAGTCATCAAAGACCCCTCCAGCGCCACCTCGCGCCTCGCCCTCACCGACTGAAAAAACATTTGAGATCAGGGGAGGAGGGCGGCGCGGATGCGGGAGGCGATGAAGCGGAGGTCGTCGTCGGTGACCCAGGGGCCGGCGGGGAGGCAGAGGCCACGGCTGAAGAGATCCTCGCTCACGCCGCTGAGATAGGCCGGAGCGGAGGCGTAGAGCGGCTGGCAGTGCATCGGCTTCCAAAGAGGTCTGCTTTCGATGCTGGCCTCGGCCAGGGCCATGCGCAGGGCTTCGACATCGGCCCGCGGCTCGACGGCCGTGTGGGGCGACGAGGCCGCATGAGTGACGCCGGCGGCTCCCCCGACAGCTCCGCTGACCACAGTCTTGTAGGCGTTCTCGCGGCCGCGGACCCGCACCGAGTCATCGAGCGTGACGGTGCAGAGCCAGAAGTTGGCGTCGTAGCGCGGCGAGGGATTTTCGTGAAGATGAATGCCCGGAATGTCGGCCAACAGCTCGCGGTACATGGCCTGCACGTGGCGGTGATGGGCCAGATGCTCGTCGATGACGGCCATCTGGCCGCGCCCTATGGCGGCGCATACATTCGACAGGCGGAAATTATAGCCAAGCTCCTCGTGCTGATAATATGGGTACGATTCGCGGGCCTGAGTGGCGTAGAACATCATGCGGCGGCGCTCGGCGTCGTCGGGCACGATGAGCGCGCCGCCGCCCGAGGTGGTGATCATCTTGTTGCCGTTGAACGACAGCACACCGTAGCGGCCGAAGGTGCCGCAGCGCTGCCCGTCGAAGCAGCTGCCCATAGCCTCGGCGGCATCCTCGATGACCGGAATATCGTATTTGCGGCCGATTTCAATAATCTCGTCGATGCGGCAGGGCATGCCGTAGAGATGCACGGCCATGATGGCGCGGGGCTTGCGGCCCGTGACGGCGATGCGGTCGGCGATGGCGCGGTCGAGCAGCGCGGGATCCATGTTCCAGCTCTCGGGCTCGGAATCGATCAGCACCGGCCTTGCACCGAGATACATGATCGGGTTGACCGAGGCGCAGAACGTGAACGACTGGGCCACGACCTCGTCGCCGGCCTTGACGCCGCAGCCGATCAGTGCGAGCTGCACGGCCGAGGTGCCGTTGCAGAGCGCCACAACGCGCTTGTCGAGCGGCGCGCGCCCTTCGCGGCGGTTCATGAATGCCTCGAGGTCGTGCTCGAAAGCGTCGACATCGGGGCCCATAGGTACTATCCAGTTGTCCTCGAAGGCCTTGAGCACATATTTCAGTTCCTCTCCTCCGAGATGGTTCAGACAAAGCAGTATACGACGGTCAGACATATCGTTACAGTTTAAATGCGGTGAGGAAGCGGTAGATGCGTGCCACGCCGCGTCCTCCGGCCAGTGAATAGTTGTAGAGCAGCCGCCACAGCAGCCGGCGCCCGGGAGGCTGGGCGGCGAGAATGCGGCGCGCCAGCGCAGGGGCCTCGGGATCGCGGCGCGCCCAGGTCGAGGTCATGATCAGGCGCTGCAGCTCGGCCCAGTGCCGGCGGCGCGGGCCAAGATGCCCGGCGACAGCGTCGAGTGCCACGCGCATGCGGCCGACGCGCCCCCCGGTGGTGTTGGTGATCGAATCGGGACTTTCGTTGACATACACCGTGAAGCGCCGGCCGGCATGAACGATATGCGGCTTCAGGGCCAGGAGACGTACGCCCAGCTCGCAGTCGTCGAACATCCGGGCATCCTCGAGCCAGCCGCCGACGCGGCGGAAATGCTCCGTGCGGGCCATGTAGCGCATGGTGCTGAACGACGAGTGCATGACGTTGTTGTACAGCACGTCGTGCATGATGAACGGGTGGCGCTCGCGGCGTCCGTCGGCACGCAGCAGGCAGAAGTCCCAGCAGATGATATCGGCATCAGGCCGGCGTGCGGCGGTAGCCAGAGCTCGCTCCACATGGTCGGGCGTCATGACGTCGTCCGAGTCGAAAAACATCGTCCACTCCGTGCGGACGGCAGCCAGACCCGCGTTGCGGGCGCGGCAGGCTCCCGGACGGGGCTCGTCCAGAACGCGGATGTCGAAATCCGGGGCACTATGTCCGGCGGCCCAGCGGCGGATGACTTCTCCCGAGCCGTCGGTCGAGGCGTTGTCGACAAGTACGAGCGCCAGCGGGCGCACTGTCTGCGCCGCCACGCTGTCGAGGGTGCGGCAGACCACGTCGGCCCGGTTGTAGACCGGAATGACGACTGTGACGGCAGGCTCTGTGCGCCGGATATTTGTCATGGCTCTTGAATCAGAAAACGTATAGATCGGTGACGTCGAAGCGCGGCAGAGGTATGATGTAGACCGACCGCTCGGGAATTTCGGAGGCCGACGCCGACGGGCTGACGCCGACGCGGCGCAGCTCGCTGGTGACAGTGGCCATGGCCGTGGCCGGCGTGTTGTTGTCCTCGCTCAGGTGGCACAGAAATATATGGCGCAGGGCCGGAGTGTAGATCTCGGTGAGATAGCGGGCAGTGACCTTGTTGTCCATGTGGCCGCGTTCCGACCGGATGCGCGATTTCAGATGCTCGGGATAGCGGCCGCCGATGAGCATGTCGGCATCGTAGTTGCTCTCGATCATAAGCGCGCGCGCGCGGCGGATGTAGAAGTCGGCGCGCTCGGTGACGGTGCCCATGTCGGTTGCGACGACGAATGTCATGTCGCCCAGCGACACGCTGTAGCCGCAGTTGTCGGTCCCGTCGTGCGAAGTCTCGAAAGGCACGACGGTCATAGGCCCTACGGTGTACTCGTGCTCCTTGAATATGGGCGAGTGGTAGTCCTTGATGCGGCGCGATATGTTGTGGCGGCGCAGCAGCCCCTCGAGCACGCGCAGAGTCGAATAGAGGCGCATATGCGGGTTGCGGCGCAGCAGCGAGTATGCGAATTTCACGTGGTCGGCGTGGTCGTGGGTCAGAAATATGCCGCGGATCGATTCCATGGCGATACCGTTGCGGCGCAGGGCGTCGGTGACCTTGTTGTTGTCGACGCCGGCGTCGATGAGAATGCCGGCCTCGCGGGTGCCGATATAGGAGCAGTTGCCGCTGGAGCCGCTGCCCATCGACATGAAGCGCAGCCGGTCGGCCGGACGGCGGTATTCTGCGCCGAGGCCGAACTCTCCGGCAGCCGAGGCGGCGGCGCCTGCCGGGGGTGCGGCCGCCACTACCTCAAAGGTGACATCGGCTTCGTCGGACGCGAAGAGGCTGGGCAGATCGTCCATCGGGCGTGAGGGGCGGCGGTTGTATCGGCGTGTCATGGCTTAGCTGCAGATTAGGAAGATGGCGGGAATCTTTGAATAGTCGCACCGGGCTTCGCGCCAGCGGGCGGCGGTGCGTGTGATGATGCTCTGGCGGGGGCCGGTGATGTCGGCGGCCACGCACAGGCGCGTGTCCGGCGCCAGGGCGGCGGTCAGCTCGGCCAGCAGCCGGTTGTTGCGGTATGGGGTCTCGATGAATATCTGTGTGCGGCTGTGGCGGCGCTCCATGTCGCGGATGGCGCGGCTGCGTGCGGCAGCCTCGATGGGCAGATAGCCGTGGAAAGTGAATGACTGGCCGTTCGAGCCCGACCCCATCAGCGAGAGCAGTATGCTCGACGGGCCTACCAGAGGCACTACCTCATAGCCGCGGCGCTGTGCGGCGGCCACAAGATCGGCGCCGGGATCGGCCACGGCGGGGCAGCCGGCCTCGCTCACCACGCCTACGTCGAAGCCCTCGGCCAGAGGCGTGAGCATGGCCTCGACGGCCGTGGACGGTGTGTGCTCGCTGAGCTCCTCGAAGTGGAGGTCATCGATAACGATGTCGCGCGAGGCGGCACGCAGAAAGCGCCGGGCCGAGCGCAGGTTTTCGACTACAAAATACCGCACCGACCGCAGCAGCTCGATGTTGCGGGCCGGCACGACGTCGGCCACGGGCGTGTCGCCCATGGGAACGGGGAAGAGATACAGGCGGCCTGGCTTCGTGCTCATATGTGTGTGCTTCTGACCGGCTGTCCGGTGAATACGGCCGCGAGCCGGTCGAAGGCGTCCGGATCGCCGGTTGTGAGATAAGCGACGGAGCCGCCGCGAGTGAGGCGGTCGTCCATGTCGGGATGGCGGCGCAGGTAGTCGACCAGCGATTCGGCCACGATGTCGCCCTGAACGACGACGCGGATGCCGCGCGGGGCACAGCAGGCCTGTATCTTCGGCAGCAGCAGCGGATAGTGCGTGCAGCCGAGCACCACGGTGTCGATGAGCGGATCGGCGGCGAGCAGGGTATCGATATCCTTGGCCACAAAGAAATCGGCGCCGTCGGATGCGGCTTCGCCGTACTCGACCAGGGGCACCCACATCGGGCATGCGTGACTCGTGACCGCATAGTCGGGGTGGAGATTGGCGATCTCGATATCGTAGGAGCCCGATGTCACGGTGGCGGGAGTGCCGAGCACGCCGATGTGGCCCGAGCGGGTCAGGCCGCCCAGGGCCTCGGCCGTGGGGCGGATGACGCCGAGCACGCGCCGCGAAGGGTCGATGGCCGGCAGGTCACGCTGCTGTATCGAGCGCAGCGCCTTGGCCGAGGCCGTGTTGCAGGCCAGGATGACCAGATGGCAGCCGCGGGCGAAGAGGGCGCGGACGGCCTCAAGCGTGTAGCGGTAAACTTCGGCGAACGACCGCGTGCCGTAGGGGGCGCGCGAGTTGTCGCCAAGGTACAGATAGTCGTACTGCGGCAGGCGCTGCCGCAGCGCGCCAAGGATAGTAAGACCGCCGAAGCCCGAGTCGAATACGCCTATCGGCCCGGGCTTCCGCGGTGATTCTATGTTGCCGGCGGTCAAATGCGTGACTTTATTGCGGCGGTTTCCTTCTCGTAGCCGGGCTTCTCGAGCAGCGCGAACATATTGCGCTTGTATGCCTCGACGCCGGGCTGGTTGAACGGGTTCACGCCGAGGATGTAGCCGCTGATGCCGCAGGCAGCCTCGAAGAAGTAGATTAGCTGGCCGAGGTAAACCTCCCTGATGGCCGGCAGGGTGACGAGCATGTTGGGCACGCCGCCGTCGACATGAGCGATGCGGGTGCCGAGCTCGGCCATCTTGTTAACTTCGTCGACGCGCTTGCCGGCGATGTAGTTGAGGCCGTCGAGGTTGTCGGCGTCGGTGGGGATGACCACCTTGTGGTCGGGCGCGGCCACGGAGATGACTGTCTCGAATATCGAGCGCTCGCCCTCCTGGATCCACTGGCCCATCGAATGCAGGTCGGTGGTATCGTCGACAGCTGCGGGGAAGATGCCCTTGTGGTCCTTGCCCTCGCTCTCGCCGTAGAGCTGTTTCCACCACTCGCCGAAGAAGTGCAGACGCGGGTTGAAGTTGACCAGGATCTCGATCTTCTTGCCGGCGCGGTACAGGGCGTTGCGGGTCATGGCGTAGGTGATGGCCGAGCGGTCAGAGCCGTCGAGCGTGCCTTTTTCCATCTGGCGTGCGCCTTCGACGAGCGCCTTGATGTCGTAACCGGCCACTGCGATGGGCAGCAGTCCTACCGGTGTCAGAACCGAGAATCGGCCGCCGACGTTGTCGGCGATCACGAAGGTCTTGTAGCCCTCGGTGTCGGCCAGCGTGCGCAGGGCGCCGCGCTTGGCGTCGGTGATGGCCACGATGAGCTTGCCGGCTGCCTGGCGGCCTACCTGGGCCTCGAGCTGCTCCTTGAGCAGGCGGAAGGCGATGGCGGGCTCGGTGGTGGTGCCGCTCTTGGATATCACGATGATGCCGAAGCGCTTGCCCTGCAGATACTGCTGCAGGTCATAGAGATAGTCCTCGCCGATGTTCTGGCCGGCGAAGAGCACTTCGGGATTGCCTTTTTCTGTCAGACCTAACGAGTTGCCGAGGGCCGAGATCACGGCCTTGGCACCCAGGTAGCTGCCGCCGATGCCGATGCAGACCACCACGTCGCAGTCGCGTCGCAGCGATGCCGCCGTAGCCACGATGTCGTCGAGAAGTGCCTCGGTAGTGTCGGTGGGAAGCTTGACCCAGCCTAAGAAATCGTTACCTAAACCACTGCCGTCCTGAATCTTGCGCAGGCCGTCGTTCGCCTCTCCGGAGAGGGCGTCAATGGCGTTTTGAGACACCGTCGACAAAACGTCTTTAATATTTACTTGAATCTTTTCCATTTAAATTTAAATGTTTCCGCAAAGTTACAAATTTCCGCGGTAATAAAAAAACGCAATTCCCTCCTTTTGGTTTAAAAAATTAGCCTCGGAGAGGCGCGGGGCTGACAGAAAGCGGGGCCGGCTCGGATGAGTCGGCCCCGCGGGGTATCAGGCTATGATGCGGATCAGCGGACGATCACCTTGGCGGTAGTCGTGCCGCTTACGCGTACGTAGATGCCAGGGGTGAGACTGTCGGCAGCTACGCGGATACCCTGAAGGTTGTAATATACGGCGTCGGTGTCGGCGGCTGCGTCGGCAGCGTCGATTTCCTCGACTGACGATTCGCCGGCCATGAAGCTAGCGGCGGGGGCCGGGGTGGTAACCACGGGCGATGCGCCGGTGAGGGCGTATTCGCGGTAGCCCTGCTCGCGCAGATAGGCGTGGAGGTTGCCGGCGTAGTCGAATTCGAGGTTAGCCCAGATGTGGCTCTCTACGGGGATGCTGTAGAGGAAGGTCAGAGCGGGCTTGCCGTCAGTCCACTTCACTGAGTAGATGCCGATGCCGCTGCGGTAAGATACGGCGAGGGTCGAACCGTCGACGCTCAGGGCGATACCGGTGGTGCTGTGGCCCACGGATTCGGCGATGCTTTCATCGGCCGAGGTGAGGGCTACAGAGGATTCGCCGGTGACATTGGCGATGAAGGCGAATGCCGGGCAGGCGGCCTGGTTGTTGCCGAGCTCGCGGATCTGTGCGGCGAAGACGCCGTCGCCCCATGCGCAGAGATCGACATTCTGGTTGGCCATCAGGTTCTTGTAGCCAAGCGACGTGGGAGCTTCGTTGATCACCCAGCCTGTGCCGAGATGATAGCGGACGATCGAGTTTTCGGTCTCGCCCTTGCCGTTGAGGCCTTCGTGGTCTTCGGAGAATGCGATCACATAGGTATCGTCATCGGGATTGACGAATGCGAAGCCTGCGTTGCCGCCGCCGAGGTTGGCGCCATTGTAGAGGAAGTGGCCGCCACCCTGCTTCTCACCTGCGAAGAGTGAGAAGGGTTCGGCTGTCGGGTCGATCGGGTCAATTGCAACGATGCCGTAGCCGGCGTCGCCCCATGTCGAGAAGACAGCCTTGCCCTGGCGTTCGCGGCCGCGGAAGGGATTCGACTGGTTGGCTTTGCCATTGGAGCCGTTTTCGCCGCCGAACATCTTGTGGCCCTTGAAGAGGCGGTCGCCCACCTTTTCGCCTGCCGGGTTGTAGATATCGATGCCCTGGTTGTTGCCGTGGCCTACGGCGGTGTAGCCGAACGAAGGCTGCTCGGGATCAGTGATGGTGATGACACCGCCGCGGACGGTCAGGCCGCTGTTCTCCTTCTTGACTACGCCTGCATGCGAGATGCTGTTGGACGTAACCTTGACTGCCCACGAATACTTCACACCGGACTGAAGTTCGGCCTTGGTGACGTTGACGGTGTTCTCACCCTTGACGACTGCACCGACGGGGA
The DNA here is from genome assembly GCA_905193995.1 of uncultured Porphyromonadaceae bacterium. Lineage (GTDB taxonomy): Bacteria > Bacteroidota > Bacteroidia > Bacteroidales > Muribaculaceae > CAG-873. The sequence continues at coordinate 17,572 of CAJJQT010000006.1, forward strand.
TCGTGATCACTTCGCCTTCGCCCTCGGCGGGAGTCAGGACGATGTCGGCTGCGGGAGCGTCGCCGGTGACGCTGAAGGTAATCTCATAGAGGTCCTGCTTCTCTTCGGCGGTGAGGCTGTAGGCATATTCGCGCTGTGCTACGGGCTGCTCGACGTTCTTGGTGGTAAGCTTGGTGATCTTGCCGCCGCGCAGCAGGTAGAAGTTGATCCAGCCTGAGGTGACGTTGCCGCTGACTTCGTCGCGGACAACCTCGACTTCGGCGCCTGCGGCAGCCTGAGCTGTTTCCACGGGAGCGAATTCGCCGTCCATCTTGATTGTGGCCGTGCTGACGCCCTGGAAGTCATTGCCCAGGTTGAGGAGCTGCAGACCGGTGACGTTGGTACCGTCGCTCACGGGCGAGACGATGTACGACGCGCCGGCATACTTGAAGATGCCCGAGCGGCCGTCGATGCCCTTGAGCAGGTCGCCTGCTACAGGAGCATCCTGCAGGTGGCCGCCCATATTCCATTCGTACACGCCCTTGACGGGGTCAACGAGAAGTGCGAAGTCGTTGTCGAAAGGCGAGGCGAGGATATTCATCGAGGCGTCGCACTGGCCGAGAGCCACACGCGGGGCAGCCGTCTGATTATCCACGGGAGCCTGGAGCTCGCCGTCGATCACACGGAATGTAGCGGACCGGATGTCGTGGTTGGGAGCCGTGATGGTAGGCATGAGAGCCACGGCCACGCCGTCGGTCGATGTGCCCGAGAAAGCGAAGCGTGAGGGATATGCGCGGTACCACAGGCCTGCGCTCTGGGTCGACATCCACTTTTCGGGGTTGCCTGCGGGCAGGCCAGCCTCGTCGTTGGCCCACTTGTAGATGTAGAATGTGCCGCGGCCGGCGTCGCCGTCCTGGATTTCGCTCGAAGAGTTCTGGTTCTTGGTGGCGTTGCATGCCAGCAGCACGCCGTCGGCGGTCACCTGGATGTCGCTGATGGCTGCGATGGAGCCTTCGGCGCCCTCGGTCGATACGGTGGCCACGACTTCCTTCTTGGCCAGGTCATAGACCAGGACGGTGGCCTTCACCTGCTCGTCGGCGGGAATTGAGGCGGCAAACGTCATGGGCTTGTCAAAGGCAAGGATGTACATCTTGCCGCCGCGGACGATGGCACGGCGGACAATAAGACCGTCGAGAGCCGGAATGGCCTCGTCGACGTATTCGCTCTTTACGACATACTCGCCGGCGGGAGCGACGGCTCCGTTGCCGGCGTACGGGTCGGGATAGTTGGCGAACGTTTCCTTCGGGGCCTCATAGTTGACGGCCTCCATGAAAGCCTTCGGATAGGCGGTGGCGCCCGCCTTCACCTCGACTTCGATGGGGTCAATGGCCTTGTAGTCGGGATGCGAGAGCTCCACGGTGTAGGTGCCGGGCTGGAGGCCCTTGAACACGAACGCGCCGTTGTAGAATTCGTCGGTGGTGTATTCGGCGATCTTCTCGGTGCCCTTGTAGAGGACGGCGGTGGCGCCGTTGAGGGGCTTGTAGAGGTCATCGGTGCCAGGATTGGGATTGTAGAGCTTGTGGCGGAAGCGCTCGTGCAGGTCGCGCACGATGCCGTAGATCTCACCGGTAGTACCGCGGTTGTCGAATTCCCAGTATTCGGCCACGCCGCGGGCATACTGGATGCCTTCGACGAAGTCGACGTCGAAGTTCATGCCGCGGTGACGTGCGGGCTGGTATGTGTGGAAGTAACCTTCGACCAGATAGCCGGGCACGTTGTGCTTCATCACGCCCAGATAGCCGAGATAGCCGCGGTCGTTGGGGGTGGGCACATAGTCTTTGCCGCCCATGAAGTCGATATCGCCGTTGATGTAGACGCTCTTAACCGACCATGCGGCGTGAGGATTGGCGAAGGAGTACTTGGCGGCTGCTTCGGACATCTCCCATGAGCCGGGCACGTAGACATTTTCCTTGCCGTTGCGGCCGCGGTACATGAACAGATGATAGTTGACCGTCGAGCCTTCGGTTGCTGCGTTCGAGTGGATCGAGATGAACTGGTCGAACTCGTTGTCGTCGACTTCGCGGGCGACTTCAGCCAGCGAGCGGTTGTAGAGCTGATAATTCGGACTCGAAGTGGTATTGTTGGCTTCGTACGGGCCGTTCTTGACGCGGCTCATGACGATGTTCTGCGACAGATCCAGGGCGGCGCCGATTTCCCAGCGTTCGCCGGTCTGGTTGAGGGTGCGGTCGAACGGCATACCCATCTCGATAAGAGCCTCGAGCACGCCGAAGCCCTTGATCAGGTTGGTGTTCGACTCGAAGAAGCCGGTCGTATCGGTGTTGGTGGCCGAATATTCCGGCTTGCCGATCACCTGCAGGGCGCGGTCGTTGCCGGTCCAGGATCCGTGGCCGGGATTGATGTAGATGCGCAGCTCTTCGGGTGTCTTGGCCGCGAAAGCTGTGCCGGCGAGGCCCATAAGCACTAACGCCGTTACTAATTTATTTGATTTCATTGCGATAGTGTGTGGGTTATTTAAGATTGATTACATAAAGTTCGCCTGCGGCGGTAGCGAAGGCGATGCGCGAGCCGTCGGCGCTCACCGTCGGATTGAGAGCGATCACCGAGTCATCGGTCAGGGTCTGGCGGGGGCCCTGGAGGTCGGAGGCTACGATCGAGGAAGCGGTCACTACCGAGCCGTCGTCGTAGTCTTCAAAACCTACGACAGCGTCGTTGTTGATCCAGCGGGCTCCGTGGAGGTAACCCAGCGGACGCACGTCGCTGCCGTCGAGGTTGCAGATAAAGCAACCGTGGCGGGCGAGATAATAGACGATCTTGGTGCCGTCGGGCGACAGCTGCGGCCACAGGTATGAGCCGCGACCCTGGGGGTCGAGCGTGACGGTCTTGCCGTCAGGCGTGGTGAGCTCAAGATGACCGTAGCGGATGCTGACCACGGGCTGCCCTGCGGCGGCCTTAACTTTCTGACCGGCCATGTTGCGGGCGCTGAAGCGGCCGTTGTCGCTCAGCGAGAGTACACCGGCGGGCGAGATGCTGAACTGCGCGCAGTGGCGGGCGGGTTTCGACAGGCGGCGTGTGTAGCCGTCGGTCAGGTCGACCATCTGCACCGAATAGTAGCGCAGGTGGTTGTCGCGGGTCTCCGAGGTCTTGAATACGATTGTCGAGCCGTCAGGGCTGAAGGTAAGGTCGTTGGCCATGCCTTGATCAGCTACTTTGGTCGACGCGCCGGTGGCGAGGTCAACGCGGTAGAGCGCATTGTCGGTGTTGGTCGACAACACGGCGAACGCGCCGTCGGGGCTGATGCGTGGCTTATCCACGGATATGCCGTCGAGGGCTACCCGCGTCACGGACTCCACTTCAACCACCTGGGCGCCGGCTACGAGGGTAGCCGCACTGAGAACCAGTGTCAAAAGGGCTTTGTTCATGATAGATTTAAGTTAATATTAGGGATTAAATAGTTGTCAGAGATCGACGGGTGCCCGACCCGCGCAAAGTGTAGAAAAATAGTTGTCCGGCAAGCATAATGCCGCTCGTTGCGGCAAAGGTAAGCAATTTTTATCAAAAAGCAACACTTTTTTTGAAAAAATAAAGGTCACTAAAGTCTTTATCGCCGACTTTAA
>CAJJQT010000007.1 GCA_905193995.1 uncultured Porphyromonadaceae bacterium
GGCGTCCCACCACGGCAATCTGAATGGTGTGCTCTTCCTCGTCCTCGACTTGTTCGTCTTTCGGGAAATGCTTGACCATTTCGTCCAGCAGATCGCCCAGGCCGAGCATGTTCGTCGCGGAAATGGGGAAGGGATCGCCCAAACCGAGCGTATAGAAGTCGTAAATGGTGTCGTTCATGCTCTGATGATCGACCTTGTTGACGACCAAAATGACCGGCTTGCGGCTCTTGCGCAGGATCTCGGCCACGTGGTCGTCGAGGTCGGTCGTCCCGTTCATGGCGTCGACGCAGAAGAGGATCACGTCGGCCTGCTCGATGGCCAGGTTGACCTGGCGGTTGATCTCGGCCTCGAAAATGTCGTCGGAGTTGACTACCCAGCCGCCGGTGTCGACGATCGAGAATTCGGTTCCGCACCACTCGACCTTGCCGTACTGGCGGTCGCGTGTGGTGCCGGCGGTCGGGTCGACGATGGCCGTGCGGGTCTGTGTGAGGCGGTTGAAGAGGGTTGATTTGCCGACGTTCGGCCGGCCGACTATGGCTACGAGCATATCAATAGGTGGTCTTGGTTCAGGGATGCAAAGTTACTAATTTTTATTCAATGTAGCCAAAGGCTTTGAGCTTGTTTTCGCGGTTGCGCCAGTTGGGCTCGACCTTGACAAACAGTTCCAGATAGACACGCTTGCCGAAGAATGTCTCGATGTCCTTGCGGGCCTCGGTGCCGACGCGCTTGAGCATGGATCCTCCCTTGCCGATGAGGATACCCTTCTGCGAGTCGCGTTCGACATATATCACGGCCATTATGTGGATCGAATTTTCCTTTTCCTCGAATTTTTCGACGATGACCTCGGCGGAGTAGGGCACTTCCTTGTCGTAGTTGAGCAGGATTTTCTCGCGGATGATCTCGGTGACGAAGAAGCGGGCAGGCTTGTCGGTCAGGGCATCCTTGCCGAAATAGGGCTCGCCCTCGGGGAGCAGCTCCACGATGCGCTTCATCAGGGCCTGTACGTTGAAGCCTTCCTTGGCCGAGGCGGGGATGATTTCGGCGTTGGGCAGCAGGGTGTGCCAGCGTTCGACGATCTCCTCGAGCTGCTTCTGGTCCTTGAGCAGGTCGATCTTGTTGATCACCAGCAGCACCGGTATCTTCTCGGCGGCCACGCGGGTCAGGAAGTCGGCGTTCTTGGTCGGGTCTTCTACCACGTCGGTGACGTAGAGCAGGATGTCGGCGTCGGTCAGGGCGCCCTCGCTAAACTGCAGCATGCTCTCCTGGAGCTTGTACTTGGGCTGGAGAACGCCGGGAGTGTCGGAGAACACGATCTGGTATTCGGGCGTGTTGACGATGCCCATGATGCGGTGGCGCGTGGTCTGCGCTTTGGAGGTGATGATCGACACACGCTCGCCCACGAGGTCGTTCATGAGAGTCGACTTGCCTACGTTGGGGTTACCCACTATATTTACAAATCCTGATTTATGTTTCTGTTCCATGTCAAGTTATGTTTTGTTGTGAAAGGGCGGCGCTAACCGGCCGCGGTCAGTTACTTTATAACAACTCAGGGCTGTCAAAAGTTAGTTTCAGCCATGCGCCGCAGGTACAGCGGGGCTTCGGGGCCGAGATTGAATATCAGGTCGAGTATGCTCAGCGAGGGGATGAAGCCTAATGCGGCTGCACGCACCTGGAAGTAGGGCGGCATGTCAGCGGAGGAGAAGGAGGCCCGGCGCAGGTCAATGATGCGGCCCGGGATCGGAGATTCAGCGTCGGCCGGGGCGGCCAGGGCGGCGGCCGGGCGCCATTCCACGCAGGTGTCTATGCCGAGGAAGTCGCGCACGGCCGTATCGGCTCGGCGCGCGAGTTCGAGCACCGAGGGTGGTTCGGAACCGGGCGGGGCTATGACGGAGGCGAAGCGGTCGGCGACGAACTCGAAGTAAGGTGTGCGTCCGTAGGCGCTTTCAAGAGTGACGCGGTGCACGTGCCACCACTGGCCGTGGTCCGACACGGCGGCGTCGGCCCATGTTGGCGCGGCCGCTGAGATGGTGTGGGGGCGCTGCACGGGCACCGTCAGCGCCAGCGGGCCGCGCACGTCGGCTATGTCGTAGCGGTGTACTTCCTTGCGCCGCTTGTCGTAGCGCACGGCGGTGTCGACCACGGCGCGGCCGTGGCAGGCCATGGCCGCGTAGTAGAGCGGCGGCGCGAACAGCCGCGGCGGCAGCACTACCGTCGAATCGGGATGCAGGATCAGCGGCGAGCTGGCGCCGTCTGTTGCCGTGGAGTTCATTTGTCGGGATTGGCGTCGCGCAGGATGCGGTTCCAGCGGATGCCGCCGTTGAAGAGACTGCGCTCGCGGTCGAACGATACGAGTACCATCACGGGCGAGCCTACGATGTGGTCCTCGGGCACGAATCCCCAGAAGCGCGAGTCCTGCGATGCGTCGCGGTTGTCGCCCATCATGAAGTAGTAGTCCATGCCGAAGGTGTACGTGTCGCGGGGGGTGCCGTCGATGTATACCTTGCCGTCATCTGCCAGGTAGGCGTCGGTGTGGCCCTCGTAGTTGCGGATGCAGCGGTTATAGATGGCCCAGGCCTGTGGCGTGAGGCGGATCGTGGCGCCCTTTTTCGGGATCCACAGGCCGCGGTCGCCGCCGTAGTTGCTCAGTGTCCAGCTGTCGCTGACACCGGCCGGGAACAGGAAGTTGTCGGCTCCGACGGTCGGGAAGACGGTGTTGAATTTGACCACGTCGTTGATGAATCCCCGGCGCTTGAGCTCGGTCAGGTTGTCGGCAGTGAGCGGCAGGGCATATATGTACTGCGACGACAGGGCCGAGGGCAGATCCTCGACCAGGAAGGCTCGCTCGGTCTCGCTGAAATTGAGCTTGGTCAGGTCGCTGGGAGTGATTTCGAGTTCCTTGAGCAGGTCGTCGTCGAAGAGGCGGTCGGAGGTGAACAGATATGTGAACTGCACGTGCTGCGGATACGGCTGCGGGCGCCCGTCGATGTAGATGGTGTCGCCGGAGATGCGCGGGCGCTCGCCCGGCAGGCCTACGGCGCGCTTGACGAAGTTCTGGCGGCGGTCGACGGGACGGTACTTGGCCTTGCCGAATATCTCGGGATGGGCGTAGACATATTCGCGGCCGTGCTTGAAGAGCAGATAGTAGTAATATTCGGCCGATTCCTCGGTCTTGGTCATGACTGTGTCGCCGGCGGGGAAGTTGAACACGACGATGTCGCCGGTCTCGACGTTGCGGATACCCTTGAGGCGGTGGTATGAGTTGGCGGGAGCGTCAAGATAGCTGTCGCAGCCAAGAATTGGAAGCGTGTTGTGTACCAGCGGGAAGTTGACCGGAGTCATAGGCACGCGGGGGCCGTAGAGCATCTTGTTGACCCACAGATAGTCGCCCGTGAGCAGCGTCTTCTCGAGCGAGGAGGAGGGGATCTGGTAGTTCTGGCCCACGAAAGCGAAGATGAAGTAGACCAGGATCAGTGCGTAGACGATGGCGTCGACCCAGCCCATGAGCGTGCGGGTGACGTTGTTTTTGCTCTTCTTCCACCAGGTGAAGGGTATGAAGCCGGTGATGTAGATGTCGAAAAGCAGGAGCCAGCCCAGCAGGAACCACCAGTTGCCGAGCCACGCCACCCAGAGCAGGTAGATGACCGACACGATGGCGAAGCGTATCCAGCGGGTCTTCTTGTTTTCTTTTATGCGCCGCGCGAGGTCGGCCTTGAAGTCGTAGTTCTCAGACATTCTTGAATTTCATTTTTTTGATTTTACAGCGGTTTGCGCCAGGCGCGGCGGCGCCGGTGCTGGCGGCGTTCGAAGTATTCCCACTGGCGCTGGACGTTTTCGTTGCCCTCGAGCTCGAGGTTTGATTCGGCGTACTTGTAGCCGTTGTCGCGGAATGCCGGGATCAGGTCGGCGAAGAGCAGAGCGTTGACGCCCTTGCTCTGGTATTCCGGCTTTACGGCGACGAGCAGCAGATCCACGACGTCGACTTTTCCGCGTATGGCCTGCAGCAGGTGGTACCATCCCAGGGGGAAGAGGCGCCCGTCGGAGCGTCGCAGTGCCTGCGACAGCGACGGCATGGCGATGCCCACGGCCACGAGGCGGTCGTCGCTGTCGACCACTATGCTCAGGTCGTCGAGGCGCAGGATGCCCAGGTATTCCTTGATGTAGTGGTCGATTTCGGCCGGTGTTAGCGGCGAGTAGCCGTAGAGGTCGGCGTAGGCCTCGTTGATGAGTTCGAACAGGGCCTTGCCGTAGTCGTCGCGCAGCTTGTTGCGGTTGGTGTACTTGACGGTGCGCAGCCCGTACTTGCGGGCGATGATGTCGGCGATGCGCTTGTGCTTCTCGGGAATTGCATCGGGCACCTTGATGCGGTATTCGACCCAGTCGGCGTCCTTGACGAAGCCCATACGCTCCATGTGCTCCTTGTAGTAAGGGTAGTTGTAGATCGTGGCCATGGTGCCCATCTCGTCGAAACCTTCGATGAGCATACCTTCATGGTCGAGGTCGGAGAAGCCCATCGGGCCTACGATCGACTCGCAGCCCTGTTCGCGGCCCCATTTGCAGACCGCGTCGAAGAGGGCGTCGACCACTTCGGTGTCGTCGATGAAGTCGACCCATCCGAAGCGCATCACATAGCTGCCGTTCTTTTTGTTGACCAGGTCGTTGATGATGGCGGTGATGCGGCCCACGGGCTTGCCGTCGCGGTAGGCCATGAACAGCTGGGCGCGGCAGTGCTCGTAAGCGGGGTTCTTGTCGGGCATCAGAGTGGCTATCTCGTCGACGACCAGCGGCGGTACGAAGCAGGGGTTGCCTTTGTAGAGGTCGATGCCGAAGCGGACGTATTTCCGGACTTCGCCGCGCGTGGGATGCAGGGCTTTTATCGTGACTGACATGTGATTCGGTTGTTGGTTTGTCGGTTGACGTATTATGTTGGGAATTGGCGGCCCCGCGGCTCATGCTGGTGTGCCCGGAGCGGGGCTCCATGGCGAGGCAAGCCACAGCAGCAGCACGACCATCACGGCCAGGAAGATGATGATGGCCAGGTAGAGGCGGTTGGAGCGGCGGCCGGCCAGCGCGAAGCGCAGCTGCTGGGTGTCGCGGTAGCGGCGTGTCGGGTCGGGGTCGAGACAGCGCTCGGCCACCTTGCGCAGCGTCGGATCCTCGTGCTCGGTGGCGTCGAGTACCTCTTTCAGCACCAGGCCGTAGCTGTAGATGTCGTCGGAGGTGTCGGCCGGGGTGAGCGCCTTGCGCTGCTCGAAGCCTACGTCGATCAGCTTCAGGTTGCCGATGTTTTCGGTGAATATGATGTTCTCGGGCGTCAGCGGATGGTGGGCCAGATGGTTGGTCTGGATATACTCCATGGCATCGACGAGCTGGCGCCGGAGCTTGTCGACATGCGCGGCCGTGACCTTGTGCTCGCGGATGAGCTTGCGCAGAGAGTCGCCGTAGACATCGTCGGTGATGATGCACAGCCCCAGACCGGGCACTTCCTCGATGTCGTTGATCATGATGATGTTGGGATGTGCCAGATTGTAGCGCACGTCGAATTCGCGCTCCAGCATCTCCTGCATCTCTGCACTGTCCTTGTACTGCGGCTTCAGGGTCTTGAGCATCACCCATTTGCCGAATTTCTTGGCAGTGTACACGTCGTAGAACTCCTCGTCCCACTCGGGCAGGTGTTCAATCTCGGTCCATCTTTGTCGCTCTGTCATCTGAGGTCGGTTGCATAAGTTCAAATCAGCCACAAAGTTAGTAAAAAACTATTATATTCTAAAATTTTTTGCGCAACGCGCTTGTTTACAGCGTACAATGGCAGGGGGCACTCTATTTTTTATAAATGTGATGGCGCAATGTCAGGATTTTTCGCTAACTTTGCACTGAAAATGCGCCGCCTGGTATGACTCCGGCGTCCTGAACGATTAGAATCCATTGGGTGATACACGAATACAACGGCCTCTCGATCTGCTGCCCGAGCCTACGCTCAGGCGGCTTCCCTGGTATCTGGCCTACGTGACGACTCTCAATGCCGAGGGCGTGGAGTACGTGTCGTCGACCCGCATCTCGGGCGACCTGCACGTGGATGCCTCGCAGATAGCCAAGGATCTGTCGTTTCTCAACATAAAGGGCAAGACGCGCATCGGCTACGAGGTGGCTTCGCTCGAGACCACGCTGAGGTCGTTTCTGGGCTTCAACTCGAGGCATTCGGCCGTGATGGTAGGTGTCGGCTCTCTCGGCGCGGCTCTGATGCAGGACAGCGGCCTGGGGCGCTACGGGCTCAGCATAGTGGCCGGCATCGACATCAACCCCGCCATTATCGACACTCGCATAGCCGGCATTCCCGTCTACGGTCCGGCCCGCCTGGCCGGCCTCGTCCGCGAGCTCGACATCACCATCGGCATCCTTGCCGTACCCGTCGAGAGTGCTCAGGCTGTGGCTGACGAACTTGTGGCCGCCGGAGTGCGCGCGCTGTGGAATTTCACACCCACGCGCATCCGCGTCGCCGAGGGAATTGTCGTAACCAACACTTCCATCTACTCCCATCTGGCTGTGATGTACAACCGCCTGGCCATCTCACAGCACCACCGCGAGCAATGAAGATCCTGCGTCTCGATTCACCGTCGCCCGAGTGCCGTCCCGTTCTGATGGCCGACTCAGCCTGGCGCCCCGACCGCCGGCCGCTCTTCCTGCCGGGGGGCGGACCGCTGACGGTCGAGATCCGCGCCGCCGTGCGCATCGACCGCCTGGGGAAGTGCATCGGCCGCCGCTTCGCGCCCCGCTATATCGGCGCCGCCACCCTGGTGTCGTATCTCAGCGGCGGCAACCTCACCTGCTACAGCGACGACACCCTCGTTCACGGCCGCTGGATCGAGATGTCCGACCTTCCGGCCGAAGAGGCCGTCCTGAACCCCGACTTCGGCCTGGCCGCCGACGCCCTGGCCCGCATTTCGGCTGACACCACTTTCAAGACCGGCGATGTCATCGTCATGCCCGGCGCCGTCGACTCCTTCAGCCCCGCGATCGGGCAGCGCGTCAGATATGGCGCCGACTCATCCGATCCGATTCTCGAATTTACCGTCAAGTGACATTTCCCGCAATAATCTCTCCAATCATTTCCGTACGTGTTATGAAAAGCCGTCTGATCACATTTCTGCTATTCCTACTTGCCGCCGGGGCTCCCGCGCTCCGGGCTTATCCGACTTCCTACTATACCACCTCATCGCGTCTGAGCAGCGGACATTGGGTCAAGATCGCCACCGATGCCGAGGGCATCTACCAGCTCACATACGACCAGCTCAAGGCAATGGGCTTCGACGATCCGTCGAAAGTGCAGGTCTACGGATACGGCGCCACACAGTTCGCCGACAATCTGTTCACGACCCGCGCCCCCGACGATATCAAGCCGACGGCCACCCTCCATACTGCCGACGGCCGCATCCTGTTCTTCGGTCAGGGCGACGTGTCGGTCTGGGTCAACTCGGTCACCGGCAGCGAGGCATCGCGCTTCAATGTACGCCGCAACTACTACGACACCCGCTCATATTACTTTCTGAGCGACTCCGAAGGCGCCGCGGCTCTGCCCTGCAAGAGCGAGACGCAGGCCTCGGCCGACCTCGCTCCGCTCGACTTCCATTTCCATCTCGATTACTTCGAGGACGAGGTCCAGACTCCCATCAACGGCGGCGTCGGCTATCACGGTGCCGAGGTCAAGGCCGGCGACAACATCCCCTACAGCGTGCGCATCCGCAACTTCAGGCCGACCGATGCTTATTCCAACGGCATATTCAACTACTTCGTAGCCATCTCGGCCAAGAGTTCCGTCAAGCTGTCGGTCACTATGGAGGGCGAAGCTGATAAGGAGTCCGAGTACCACACCTCGGCCTGGTCGATCGCTGACGGCGAGTACACCGCTTACAATGATGCCCGCGGCTCTCTGACATTTACAGGCTCCGAGTCGAAGCCACTTGCCGACACCGAACTCAGGTTTACCGTCGACATCCCCTCAGTAACGCTCCGCTATGCCGCTCCCGACCGCGCGGCAGTGCGTTATCCCCGCGCCAACATCATCGATGACACCGATCCGATGCTCATCATCAACTATCCCCGCGCCGAATCGCAGGAGGGCCGTCAGGTCGTATTCTCGGAAGTAAACTCGGCCGATGAGCTTATGGTATGGTGCATCGACAACCTCACCGAGATCGCGGCCTATCCGACCACCTACGACGCCGGGTCGCGCACTCTGTCGTATGTCCTTCCCGAGAGCTACACGCGCCGCAGCGTGGTCTTCCGGCCTTCGGCTACATATCCCGCGCCTACGGTCGTCGGCGACGTCCCCGCGCAGAACCTCCACGGCTCCGCTACGCCCGACATGCTCATCATCACCGTGCCGGAGTATCTCGAGCCGGCGCGCCGCCTGGCCGAGGCACACACCCTATACCAGGGCCTGTCGGTGAAGGTTGTGCTGCAGGACGAGATTTTCAATGAGTTCTCATCCGGCGCCCGCGACGCCATGGCCTACCGCCGCTATGCCAAGATGTACTACGACCGTCGTCCCGAGAAGTTCAGGTACATGCTCATATTCGGCCCCTGCAACTACGACAACCGGTCGATCGAGGTGGCTCACCTCGACCGTGTGCTCACCTACCAGAACACGCTCGAACGCCAGTCCGCCAGCACCATCACCAACTATGCGTCGGACAACTATTTCGCCATGTTGGCCGACGACTACAACCATGACAATATCCATCTGCGCGCCTACAGCATCGCCGTTGGCCGCGTGCCGGCCACTACGCCCGCCCAGGCCAACGACTATGTCGACAAGGCCATCCGGCACCTGCGCTCAGCGCCCGACTACCGCGCATACGGCCGCGCGCTGCTCTGCGCCGGCGAGGGCGACCGCAACACTCACCTCAACCACTCCGTCGAAGTGGCCGACACCATGCGCACATACCGGCCCGACTTCACGTTCATCAACGTGCCCGACCAGCTCTATCGCGAGAGGGGTATCGACGTGGCCAACAGCGCCTACCGCGACATCGTGCGTCAGGAACTCCAGCGCGGCGTAGGCTATTTCTCCTACAGCGGTCACGGCGATCCCAACTTCATCGGCGACCAGCATCAGTGGGACCGAACCTTCGCTGCGTCAGTGAAGTACGATGTGATGCCGATGGTCATGTTCTCGAGCTGCGATCAGTACTGCTACGACCGAAACCTCAATTGCCTCATCGAAGCGATGCTCTTCGCTCCCGAAGGCGGCTGTCTCGCCGGCGTGGGTGCTTCGCGCAGCGTATACATCTCATACAACCAGCTGTCGTGCGTATCGCTGGCACGCGCCTATGCCGAGGCCCGTCCGGGCGACACCTACGGTGACATTTACGTCCGCTCGCGGCAGCACGTGCTGCAGATGCGCGCCGACGGTAAGATCCCGACGCCTGACGAAGCCCTGGTCAACACACTGATCTATAATCTGGCCGGCGATCCGGCTCTGCCGGTCTACGCGCCCGAATGCTCGGCTGTCGTGGCTGAGATCGACGGCCGCGATCCGGCCGACGGCGCCATCGAGGTGAAGCCCCTGAAGCCATTCCACGTCAAGGGCTCTGTCACCGGCGCCGACGGCAGCACCGACACCGGCTTCAACGGTAAGGTCACCGTGCGCATCCTGGCAGCACCGGTCACTGCCGAGACATACAATACCCGCAATGAGGACAACTATGAGCCGGCCACCGTCACCCAGCAGTTCGTAACGCTTGTCGACGTCGAGACAGACGTCCGCGACGGCCGCTTCGACGCCGTCATAAACACTCCCGTGCCGTCGCCCGTAGGCGACAACCGGCTGATTGTATATGCTATCGACGACGCCACAGGCCGCACCGCCCTCGCATCGCTCTCCGGCCTTACCGTCGGCGATTTCGTTCCTGACGACTATACCGAGGCCGACTTCGCCGCTCCCGAGATCATTCAGTTCTATGCCGGCGACGCCGACTTTGTCTCGGGATCCGAGATGCAGGCCGTGGTGCCCGTCACCGCTGTCATCGACCCCTCGGTCTGCGGCCTCGACTTCAGCGAAAACGGTATCGCCACGCGCACGTCGATCTCCGTCGACGGTCTGCGCACCGTCGATCGCCTCGACCGCTTCGTCCGCCGCAACGACGACGGCACCGTGACACTCGCCACCACTGTCGACGGCCTCTCCGAGGGTGTCCACTCGCTCACGCTCACCGTGGTCAGCAACGCCGGGCGCCTCGACCGCTCGACCATCGACTTCGTCGTCGTAAGCCGCCTCGACCGTCCTTCGGTCGAGACTGACGACGCCCTGGCCCGTGAAAGCGCCACCTTCGACCTCACTCCGGCCACCGGCAGCGCCAACACCCTGCTCATCACCGACAGCCACGGCAACACCGTCCGCCGCGTCTCCGGCGTTAAATTCCCCTATACCTGGGACCTCAACGACACGGCCGGCAATCCCGTCGCCGACGGTCAGTACACCGTCACGGCCCTCATCCGCGACGGCCAGGACTACACCCACTCCTACCCCGCAACGGTCGTCGTCCTGCGCTGACCCGCCCCGCAACACAGAAGAGGCTGCCCCGATTCCCGAGGCAGCCTCTTCGGCTATTTGAGCCGTTGCTGTCGTCAATCCCTCCTCACGGAATATAGCTCAGGAAGGTGTTGCAGAATTTATATATTACGGCAACCTATAGGGGCGTTGCTTTGTGACGTATGAATTAATACTCTGTAATTCAGAACAATAACTTGCACATCGCAAAGCAATTTCCCTACAAACTTGCGGTTCTGCTCCCCCCTAGGCACTGAAGGCTGAGACCTGAAAAAGAAAAGTCCATAACAATGCTGATTCTTTTTCAGCAAAGTTATGGCCTGTATGATGTGTGCGAAATGACGCGGATGGTATCTGATTATTGCAGTAAACGAACGAATTCGATGGTTCTGCCCTCTATTGAAGTTGGATATCCTGAAGAACCTTTCCAAACCATTTTTGACGATGTAAGAATGCTTATGATGTAATTTTCTTCAAAGAAATCAGGGTCATCATAAGTCATTCCAAGAGGCCATATAGATATGTCAAGTATACCATTATTGTTTTGAGGACCATAGGCATGCCATTCATATTTACGGATAGGAATTTCTTCTACCATACTTCCATTTGTATGAAGATACTTGACTTCAAGTATGCCTTGGTTATCAAAATCCTTTATGGTTTCAAAAGCGTATATAGCGGTATATCCTAAATTGTCTTTTGCGACCACTTCCCAAGTGCCTTTAATCAATGCGGGGTTTAATTCTTCGTAGTCATTATTACAGCTGCTGAGTACTAGAATAAAGAATGGAAGCAATAAATACAGGAGTTTGTTCATAAGATTGGTTTATTCTTCGATTTCCTCTAAGTCAAAGAACAAGAGCTTTGTGTAATCGGTGTCGGCTTCTTTGCTCAAAGGGAGAAAGTTGTTTTTCAGATAAAAAGGGACTGCGTCTGAATATGCATCTACTGTCAGGAATCTGCATCCGGTCTTGTTGTCTATGACAAAATAGGATTTGATGAAGTCAAGGATAAAAGTTCCCAGCGATTGGCCTTTGGCTGAGACATCAATTCCGAGACGGCAGATTTTAGCAGCCGGATAACTTTTCAGACGCTTTTCGTTTATGAAACGTTTCTTGCGGAAGCGGTTGAACTCAGTCTTGTTTTCAAAATCGGATATCGAAACACGGTCATTGGCGAGGCTGAAGAACCCTGCCACTTTGTGAGAATCGCGAGTTTCGATAACATAGCTAACTGCCAAACGAGCTTGACGATATAACACAGATTCATTGAGGATGAAATCGTTAAGGTCTTCATCTCCACAATCAAATGCCCCGACTTTCTCGTTCTTGGAGAGTCGGCGTATCTGGTATTTTTTCGCAATCTCGTCTGTCGTCATGAGATTATTTGACAAACATAGACATAGCTGCGAGATAGTTGGCTTCTCGCCGCTTTTTGTCTTCGGCATTTTCGCGTGGAGGATTCTTCATCCTCTGCTCGAAACGCCGTGCATCATCACCGAATAGAATCGGGGTCTCTTTTATTGGTCGTGCCATTTTTTTGAGAGAGTTAACGTTTTCGATTACAAAGTTACAACAAATTTTTGACATTCAACGTTTTTCTGCTCTTTATTTCAAAGGAATACTTCGAGGGTGTTGACGCGGAAGATTCGGTCGCATATCTTGCAGCATTCGCCGGAGGAAAGTATCATCAGATAAAATAGACGGAAAGACGCCTGCGGCAGTGTCCGCAGGCGTCTTTCGGGTTGATATAGATTGATTCGGGGATCAGAGGACTTTGACGCGGCGCTTGTATTCGTCGATGGCGGCGTCGAGGCGTTCGTGGGCTGTGGTGTCGCCGGGCACGTTGTGGCTCGGGTGGATGTAGAGCTTCACGCCGCGCTCCTCGAGGATCTCGGCCACGGTGGTGATGGTCATCCATACGAGGGTGACGAAGCCGAGGGTCGACAGCGGGCCGACCTTGTCGAAGTGCTTCTTCATGGGCACGGATGCGTCGACCAGAGGCACGCACGAGTCAACGACGATGTCGGCGATCTGGAACAGGTTCTTGCCCGACGAGTGGCGCGACTTCTTGTCGCCGGTTGCGCCGGCCGAGCCGTATACGATCACCTTCATGCCCTTCTTCTTGGCTTCAAGAGCCACATCGATATTGACGGCGTTGATGCCGGTGTGCGAGAAGATCCACAGGCAGTCGTCGGTCGAGAAGTCGTAGTTCTTCATGATTTCCTGGCCGTAGCCTTCGGTGCGCTCCAGGAAGAGGAACTGATGGATACCCATCTGGCCGATGATCTGGGTGAAGAACGTAAGGGGCATCTCGCACAGGGGGTGGAAGCCTACGAAGCTGCCGATGCGGGGGTACATTTCCTCGACGGGTATGGTGGCGTGGCCGCAGCCGAAGGTGTGGACCCAGCGGCCCTTTTCGATTGAATCTGCCATTACTTCGGCGGCTTTGCGTACATTTTCGAGCTGGCTGGCCTCGATGGTGTTCATCAGGCCGTGGGCGTTTTCAAGCCATTGTTTTGCTAACATAGTTGTTTGTTGATTGATTGGTTGTTATTGAATTATAGGATATCTGTTTCATGATTGTCCGGTTCGGGCAGTGTCCGCGCGTCCGCAGTAGCCTGCGTAGACGGCGAACAGAAGTACCATGGCGGCTACTGAGCCGATGGCTATCCACGGGAAAGCAGCAGCTCCGACGGCTCCGGTGAGAGCGTTGAGGACGGTCTGGCCGCAGAGTGCCACCACCAGCGCCACGCTGAACGCCGTGCCCGACAGGGCGGCGAAGCGTTCGCCCAGAATGCCTAAAATCACCGGGAAAGTGGCTGCCAGGCCGGCGCCCACGAGTGCCATCGCCCCCATCACGCCCATGGCCGATGGCTGAGTCAGCAGGGCCGTGTAGCCCGCTGCGGCGATACCGAGCGAGAGCAGCAGCACGCGCCGCGGCTCAAGCCGTGTGAACAGGAAGCCCTGCAGCAGGCGTGCGGCCGTCAGGCCTATGAGCATCGACGTGAGCGCCATCTGTGCGGCTCCGTCGCTCAGTGTGCCCGAAGCAAGGTAGGTGGCTGTCCAGTTGTTGGTTATGCCCTCTGTGCCGCTCTGGAAGAAAAGCACGAAGGCCAGCAGAAGCATCACCGGGCTGGTGATGACCCGTGCGGCGTCCTTCAGCGGGAAGCCCTGCGGCTGCTTTGGCGCAGGGAAGCGCATCGCCAGGCACACGGATATGCCGGCGGCCATTATGATGCTGATGCCGACGAGCACCTCGCGATAGCTGTATGAGGCCTCGAGCGTGGCCAGCAGTGTCGGGATGGTCAGCGCGCCCAGCCCGTAAAATACGCCCAGGAAGCTCAGGCGCGAGTTGCGGCGCGAGCCGTCGTAGATGTCGGATACGAGGGCGTTGGTCTCGCCGTTGAGCACGCCGCCGCCGAAGCCGATGGCCGCGATCGACCAGCGCATGGCGCCGACGCTTTCGCCGAAAGCCAGCCCCAGCACGCCGGCGAGCACCAGGATGCAGTTGCCGACCAGCATGATCTTGTGGCCGAAGCGGTCGACCACCGGGCCGAATACCAGCGAGCCGCCGAGCATCGCAACGGGCAACAGTGTGGCCAGCGAAGTGATCTCGCTCTCGCTCAGGCCGAATGTAGCCGTCAGCGTGGGCAGCATCGCCCCCAGGGTGATCATCGATACCCCGAAGAAGCACATGCCGATGCACGCGGCCGTAAACACGGCCCCTTTGCTGTATGTCTTTGCTTTATTATCTTTCATGGATGTTGTTTATAAGATAGTTGTATGTCCTTATATATTTATAGGTGATGGAATGCGATATAGGCGGCGCCGGCAAGTATCGGGTTTATGTCGGGGCTTGCGGCCAGGAATTTCACCTGCTCCATGGCCACGGGCTGCGCCCATTGGGCCGCTTGGCGCCGTATGTCGTCGAGGAAGCGCACGGCGGGTCCGAAGACACCGCCGCCCCAGATCAGGCATTCGGGATTGAAAAGCGAGATGATGTTGGCGGCTCCCATTCCCCACATCTGCACGGCTTTTTCAAGCACCTGCCGGGCTATGGGGTCATCGTCTTCGTAGGCCCGGAACACGTTCTCGGCCCGCACCTCGGCCACGGTGGAGGCGCCCCCGAAGTCTACGGCACCGTCGCGGTGCAGCTCGCCGAGCAGCAGCCGTGCGTTCTCGCCGATGCCGGTGCCCGAAGCATAGTATTCGAAGCATCCGCAGCGGTCGAACTTATGGTCGTAGGGCGGTTCGAGTGCCATCCAGCCCGTTGCGCCGGCTATGTCGCCGAAGCCGTGGATCACGCTGCCGTCGACCTTGATGCCGAGACCGATGCCTGTCCCGACGGCCACGAACACGGCGTCGCGGCAGCCTGCGGCCGAACCCAGCCAGCTCTCGCCGTAGATGCTGCAGCTACGGTCGGAGTCGACGCTTACGTCGGCGCCCGGGAATGCTGCCGACAGCTCGTCGCGCAGCGGATAGTCGTCCCATCCGGGGATGTTGGGCGCCCATACCGAGCCCTGAAGCCGATGCACGATGCCGGGTACGCATACGCCGATATTTTTGACCGCGATACCGTCGGCAGCGGCCCGCTGCATCAGGTACGACGCGATCTCTACGGCCAGCTGGCCTACAGCCGCTCCGGTGCGGCTTCCGATAAGTTCACGGTGGCGGTCGATGATCTGTCCGTCGGCGCGAAAGGTGGCCCCTTCGATCTTGGTGCCGCCTATGTCAAGCGCAATAGCTGCCATGGTAGATTGTGTATAAGGTCTATAAGATTCGTGGTTACAGATTTAAGGTACCGCAAAGATAATGTTTTTTCTACTCCCCCGCAAATATTTTTCCGACTTTATTTCAGTAACGGGAAAATATCCGATGGGAGAAAAAGATGATTCTTATCTTTACGTTCCGTAGCGTTTCCCCCGTTTCCGGAATAGCTGCTATCGGAAGAATCTATTGATAACGGCGCACAGACGAGGCTGTTTTTTGTTCCTTTGCAAACAAAAACTGATGAGATTTATGAATGTACCCTTACTTACCTGGATCTGCATGGCGGCTGTCGTGATCGTGCTTTTGGCCGCACATGTCATACACCTCAGACACCCGTCGCGACACTCCCGTCACCGTATGTTCGGCATTGGCAGCGAGCGAGAAGAATTCTTTATTCCGGGCGACCCGCTGCGTCGCACCGATAAGGACTATGACTGCGATGACGACGATTTCTGACTGTTTTGCCACGGTGCGGCAGCCGACGGCGCGCCAGGCATGTGTGTTTTTGGCCCGCTATGGCGCCGCTTTGCTCGGCAGCGGCGCCACTTGTTCGCGACTCGATATGAATATCGGGCGCATGGCCGGTACGTGGGGGTTGCGCGCATGCCTCACCATCATGCCACGCCATCTGCATCTGACGGTGACGGACCGTACCGGCCGGGATCTGTTTACGGCCATTGAGACAGTGAAAGTGACGGGGATCAGTTTCAGTCTCAATACGCGCTTGAGCCGTCTGAGCTGGCAAGTGCACGACAATGCTCTGAGCATCGGAGAAGCCGCGCGTCGTTTCGACGCCATAGTGGCTGAAGGTCCCGGCGGCCTCGCACCGTTGGCACAGACGCTGCTTACCGGGGTGGCAAACGCTTCGTTCTGCCGCCTCTTCGGAGGCGACGCCGTGGCCATGGTCGTGGTGGGCGTGGCTACCATGGCCGGTATCTGCGTGAAGTCTGACCTGCTTCGTCGTCATGTCGATCTGCGTCTGGCCGTGCTGGCCGCTGCGTTCGTATCGGCCGTACTTGCAGCCGGCGACGCTCTTTTCGGACTTGGTTCGACGCCCGATATCGCCTTGGGCGCCTCGGTGCTCTATCTGGTGCCGGGCGTGCCTCTGCTCAACTCATTCAGCGATCTGGTCTACCGCCACTATATATGCGCTTTCAGCCGTCTTATCGATGCGCTTGTACTCACCAGCTGCCTTTCTTGCGGCCTGTGCGTCGCAATGCTTCTGATGGGGCGCGGAATGTTCTGATATTTCTAAAAGTACTATGAATTGGAGCGATTTATTTCAGGATGCATTATTCGCGGCGATAGCAGCTATCGGTTTTGCCTGTATCAGCCGGCCTGTCGGGCGTGCCTACGGCTTCTGCGCGCTTATCGCGGCCCTCGGCCATTCGTTGCGCTACCTGCTGTTGTATGCCGCTTTCTCCGGCCTCCACATTGTGGCTGCCACATTCGTGGCATCGGTACTTGTCGGTGTCATGGCTGTGCTTTCGTCGCAGATCATCCGCAGCCCGGCCGAGACGTTGCTTTTCCCGGCTCTGCTACCCATGATTCCGGGCATCTATGCGTATAAGGCTGCTGCTGCACTGGCTATGTGTGCCATGCGCGACGGTCAGGACGCCTTCATGCGCTATTTCCCGATCTTTACATTCAACGCCCTGACCGCCGGCTGTATTCTCCTGGCTATGGTAGTAGGTGCCACACTGCCGGTGGTGGCGATGAAGAATCTGTCATTCACCGCAACACGCTGAACCTTTACAAAAAAATCACTATCTTTGCGGAGAAATCCGCTACAAGGCTATGGAACTACGACAATTAAGGTATTTCGCAACCGTGGCACGCACGCTTAGCTTTTCGGAAGCGGCCCGTGTCCTCAATGTGACCCAAAGCACACTTTCACAGCAGATAAGGCAGCTCGAAGACGAACTCGGTGTGCCGCTGTTCGCGCGCACGAGCCACAGTGTATCCGTGACTGAGGCGGGAACCGAGCTGCTGCCGCACGCCCTCGGCACCCTGCAACAGGCCGAGAGCTGTGTCAGCCGCATCCGCGACCTTAACAATCTGCTGACAGGCACGCTGAACATCGGTGTCACATATTCGTTCAGTCCGATACTGACCGAGTCGCTGGTCACGTTCATGAAACAATATCCGGGCATCAAGCTCAATGTCTGTTACCGCCCTATGGCCGAACTGATGGAAATGTTGCGAGCCCGGACGGTAGATTTCGTTCTCGCGTTCAAGCCATCGGCGCCGGTCGAAGGGGTGGAGTCGCACATTCTGTTTCAGAATTACCTGGCCGTGATAGTCGGATCTCAGCATTCGCTTGCATCGCGCAGCCGCGTGTCATTCGAAGATCTGGAGCGCTGGGATCTGGCCCTTCCGGTTCCGGGGCTGCAGGCACGCAATGCATTTGACAGCGTTGTCCCGCGTGATGCGTCCCTGCGCGTGCGGGTGGAACTCAACGAGGTGAACATTTTGCTGAAGTTGCTCAGACAGAGTAATCTGGTATCAGTGCTTGCCGAAGCGACCATCCACAATGAGGCCGGAGTCAAGGCTATTCCGCTCGATGTGCCCGACAATGAGATGGCAGGTTGTGTGCATACTCTGCGCGACAGCTATCGCAAGCGTTCGATGCTTGAGTTCCTGCGTATACTCAGTCAGTCGATGGCTGTCCGCGAGCGTCAGTCGGCTTGGCTTTGATCATGTGGCCGTACGAGCTATTTCTTGCGGTCTCTCCCGGTCTGGCTGCGGCGGAATGATTTCCAGTTGTTGTTGAAATTGCGGTGTGAGCGGATGTAGGTTATGCCGGTCAGATCTTTCAGCAGAGTCAGGGCCCGCTCGCCGAAATTGATCCTGCGCGGCGGCCCTCCGGCATACCGGCGGTCTGGCGTGCGTCCGAGGCGCACCTCTTCGGCGTCTATCGATTCGACGCGCGCGATCAGTTCTCGGACCGGTGCCTGAAGTTCGGGCGCTTCGGCTGCTTCGAGTATCTCTATGCCGTCGCTGTCGAATTTCAGCTTAGCCCATTTTTTTGCCTCTTTCACGGTTATGTATTCCTTGTCAAGGATATATACTTCGGCGAATGTGCTTACGAAGAACGGCTCATCGCGCCGGTTGAAGCGGAACATGCTGTGCCCGCGTCCGTTCGATTCGATGCTGAACGAGTATCCCGTCAGGTCGGTGACGCATATCGAATCGCCGGCGACGCACCCGTAGCTGAACCGGATCCTGAAGTTTTCGAAATCAAGCTGCTTGCGGAAGAATGTCGAAAGGTCCGGCACCCAGCGGCGGCTCGCCGTGTCGGCCAGCACGTCGACATCTACCGTCAGCCGATCGGCGTGTCTTATCCAGATTTCGGCAGGGCTGTAGCGGCCGCGGAGTGTGTCTGTGCCCTCTTCCGCAGCCCGGACGCCCGCAGGAAGCACCGGTGGCGGCACTATGCCGACCCAGTCGGACCACGAAAAGTGGTTGCCGCACTCGCGGCTGACGCTGTCGAGCCCGAGGGCATCGGTGAAGCGGTAGTACGACCGGCTTTTGAGGACGCGCGGGTTCATCCAGCCGGTGAATTTCACTTTATCATCCGGTGTCATCATGTAGTCGACCATTTTCTCCCGGAAAAGAAATACGGTGTCGCTGTACGTGCTCAGTGTAGAGTACTCGCGCACATAGGCCAGCACATGCAGCACCTTGTGCTGGCGCGATTCGATGACGACTTCCTGCAGCTCGGTCGACAGTTCGGCAAGGAACACGGTGTCGGCCGCGATTTCCGAGAGCTGCTTTTCCTCGAAACCAAGATAACGGAGCGTCACCGGGAAGTCGGCAGGCGAGATGTACGGCAGCCGTCCGCGGCTGTCGGTCATGCCGATGGCACGCCCGGAGCGGTCGAAGACCGACGCGCTCGGCAGCGGTGTGCGCGTTGCCGAATCCGCGACCACAACCGGTTTTCCACCCCTCAGGGCGGAGAAGGAAAGCAACAGGGCAAGGATGAATGTCAGTAATCTGTACACGGCCGGAATATCATTTGCACGGACATCGGTTTATCAGCC